>JAPLCX010000023.1 GCA_026392035.1 Candidatus Auribacterota bacterium
CCCGGGAGAACTAATACGCTCCGGCAACAGGCCGACTTTAAAATTGCCTGCTAATTTTATATACAAGGACGCATTCGAATATGCCATTACCAAAATCAGAAAATTGAAAGTCTAATTCACCATTTTCACGCAGGTTTCAGGATTAACGAGATACGAGATGCGAGATACGAGATACGAGTAACTATATTCACACGTACTCTTTCAGGAATGAGGTCACGCGCTTCCGGTACTCATCCGGCTCAAGGATCACGGCCTCGTTGTGGCGCGCGCCTGCAACAATCCACATCTGTTTTGAGGCGCGGATGTGGTCATACAGCCAGCGCGCGTGGCGTGCGTCGATATAGCTGTCCTTTTTGCCGTGTATGATAAAAACGGGCGTCGTGCGATTTTCCCTCAGGGCCAACTCCAGCGTGAGGAGCTTGCGGCCCAGCTTCCTCTGTGACGCCTTAAGCCCAAAGAAGCTCAGGTAGGCGATTAAAAAACCGGGGAGCCTGTTGGCAATCCACGGGGGGAAATAGATCGGGGCCCATTTGCGGATGTAACTCACGAGCGTCCCCATCGTGGAAAAGGCGCCATCGCACACCACCGCCTTGATCCCCGGGCTCCTGCCGAGCACACAGAGGCACGTCGTCGCGCCCCGTGAAACCCCGAAAAGGCCGATCCTCTCCGGATCGACATCAGCCCGCCCCTGGACGTACGCGATGGCGCCCAGAAGGTCAAAGTATTCATTCTCGCTCGCCCACTGGGTGGGGTTGTAATTCCCGTTCTTCTCAGCATGCTGACCCCGAAAATCGAACGAGAAAATGTTGTACCCCTCTTCAAGGAGGAACGCGCAATACCGTTCGTAGGAATTGAGGCCCGCGCCGACCTCGTGAGCGAAGATGATCGTCCCCGCCCCTCCCGTGGACGTGCAGGGGACAAAGACCCCTTTGAGCTCCACGCCGTCAAGGCTCACGAACTTGACCACCTCTCCGGCGATCTCCCATTTGGTCTGGGGCGCCGCGGAGACAGTTGAGTTGAGGAACACGTTCGTGATCAAGCGTACGTACTTGACCGTGAACATAACCGCACAGACGAGGAGCAATGCCGCCGCGGCATTGATACACCAGCTCATTGTTCTGTTTCCCCCGATAGCCCGGCGAGGCCGAAGCGCGCAACAGTTCTCATCATGCCGTCTTCAAAACCGAGGAGGCGATTCCCCAGGAGGGACTCGGCTCTATTTCGGGTACAGATAGTATCACAACGCGACATTCTGATCTGTTCCAAATTGAGCGTGCCCTCACGTCGGAGCAGCCGGGCGCCGAGGCCAACGAGATAGGCGACCGGATAGGGGATGCCCACGATGCGGCGCTGAAGGCCCAGTGCCTTGATCAGAAGAGCGGTAATCTCCCTGAGCGTGAGTACGCGGGGGCCTCCCACCTCCCATACCTCGCGGGGGCAGCCGGGGGCAGCAATCGCATCGGTGATGCAGGATACGAGGTCACCTATGAAGATCGGCTGGAGGCGATTGCGTCCCGAGCGGACAAGAGGCACTGCCCTCCGACCCGCGGCCATCCGGGAAAGCTTCTTGATGATTTTGCTGTCCCGGGCCCCTGTCGTTTTCCCGAAGACGAGCGAGGATCTGATGACGATATATTCCAGGCCCGACCGCCTGATTTCTTCTTCCGCCTCCCACTTGGTCTTCAAGTAGTTGTTGCCTGCCTCCCCTGAAGCGCCGATGGCGCTCAGATACACGACCCGCCCCGCTCCTCCCGGACGGGTAACCGCGCACTTCCTTTTCGAGCCGGGAATCGCGGCCCGAAACGCCCGGAGGAGCAGTTGGGTCTTGCGTGTGTGCATGTCTTGGTAACCGCCGCGCTTCGGACGCTCGATACTTCCCAGGAGGTGGACGATTGTTTCCACCCCTTCCAATGCCCGCAGGAGAAGAGCCTCCTCCTCAAGATTCGCCTCAACCACCTGCGCCCCCATCTCCGCGAGAAACGCCTGCTCGTCGGCGCCGCACCCCCTCCTGACAAGCGCGCGGACGGCTATCCCTTCCCCGCAGAGTTTCTCCACGAGGTGCACGCCCACGTACCCGTTCGCGCCGGTAATGAGAATCATGAATTCAAATCCCAAACCTGCCATCCGGCAGGCAAGTTCCAAACTTGCCCGCCATAGGCGGGTCCCAAATCCCAACGATCATGTAAAAGGCATCAAGCGTACAGGCGCTCTTATTCATTCTCACACGTTCTCCGAGATACGAATCACGAACCCCGGCTTTTGAACCATTCAATTGTTTCCTGAAGGGCTCTCTCAAACGGAATATCCGGGCCGTATCCAAGTTCGCGTCTCGCTTTTGAGATATCGAAGGTAAGGTGGGTGTACATGAATTTCAGCCTGAACCGGTTGAGGAGGGGGGCTGATTTCAGCCTCAAGACCTTCGCGGTCAGCTCACAGAACTTGCACACCATGACGGCGAGAGGGTACGGTATGCTCTTGCGGGGTTGCGCACACCCCATCCCGTTCGCGATCCTGGTGATCAGATCCCTGCGTGTGACTGATGCGCCGTCGGTAACATTGTATACCTGGCCCACGGCGCGCGATGACCCGGCCGCGAGGAGCAGCGCCTCCGCAAGATTCTTCGCATAGACGAGCGTGAATGGATTCAACCCCCCGGCAACGTACGCGTACCTCCCGTTTTTCAAATAGGTAAGAATACGCGGAAACATCTGGCGGTCGCGCGGGCCATACACGTAGGGCGCCCTGATGACCGTCACGGACAGGCCGGTCCGCCCTGCGGAATCCCAGAGGAGTTTCTCGGCTTCTATCTTTGTGGTGTTGTAGTTGTCGCCCGTGTACACAAATGGCGCCGACTCGTCCAGATTGTCCTGCCTGTCCATGCCCAGGACCACCATTGAGCTCGTGTACAGGAATCTCTTGATCCGGGCGGCGGCGCACGCCTTGAGCAACAGCTCGAGGCCGTGGACGTTCACGCGCCTCATTTCCTCAAGACTCGCCCAATCACTCACCACCGCCGCGCAGTGAAATACGATGTCCACGCCTCGCACGGCGCCACCGAGCGACTCCTCATCCATGAGATCGCCAGGCCGGAGCTCCACGCCGAGCGACCGCAGAAAGGCCGTATCGCTCCCGGGACGGACAAGCGCCCTCACCCGATGCCCCTTCGACACCAGGAGTTCAGCAAGATTACTCCCCACGCATCCCGTCGCTCCGGTCACCAGTGCATTCATGATGTTATTTCCTCTTTTGCCGCAGATGAACGCGGATTTCCGCAGATATGAAAAACGGCCCGTGCTGCAATTTCCACGCAACTCATGACATGCAATAACACATTGAATTATATCTACCTGCGTTTATCTGCGTGTATCCGCGGCTTATCATCTGTGGTTGTCGAGCCACCTCACCAGGTCCTCGTAATACTCATCCCGGCACGGGCCAAACTCCAGCGTGTGCCTCGCCTTCTCATAGATTTTCATGACCTTGTCGCCACATGCGCATGAATGGAAGAGCTCTTTCACCGCGCCATTGTCAACAATCTGATCGCGCCCGGCAAGGAGGAGGAGGAAGGGGATGCGTATGCCCGGGAATGCGCTTTTTGCACACCGCTCCAATCTCCGGCTCTCGAGGAGGAACCTCGCGGTCACGCGCCTCAGGCCAAACGCGTCCTCTTCTATGTAGTTTTGTTCGTCCGGATCATCGGTAAAAAGCGCCGGATCATCCAGGGGGATTACGAATTCCCTATCGTTCTTAAAAAGCAGCGCCATCGCCACGGCGAGCTTTGTCCATGGCGCGTAATCGCGGAGTGAGACAAGGCCGGGCACGGCAAAAATAAGACTCTTCAATTGAACCCTGCCGGCGACGGCAACCGCAGCCGCCAGCCGCCCTCCCCACGATATTCCCAGGAGGTGGACCGGCTTCCCGGGGAGGTCTCGCCCCGCGAGGCTGATAAAATGCTCCACATCCCCGATCCATCGCTGATAGCTCACGGGGCCCCTCATCTCCCCCCGGTTGAGGCCGGAGCCCCGGCGATCGGGAAAGAGCACATGATACCCCTTGAGGCAAAGATGCGCGCAGGTTTCGTCGTACCATGCACCGTGGCTGCGGATGCCGTGGATGCCTATCACCACGCCCCTGGGCGTTCGGGGATTCCATTCACGGTAGCGGAGCTTGACTCCGTCAGCGGCTGATGTCTCCTTTATCTCAGGATTCAACTCCTCCATATCCACCTATAGGGTTCTCGCAAGTAACTACTGAGCAGTAATGTCGCCGCCGGCGTCCTCATTCCAACTCCTGGCTCCTGACTCCTGAATTCTGGCTCCTGAGCAGTTACCTTTCGGTTACTGATGCAGTTCAAATTTCTCCACCGTGTACTTATTCAATCGGGCGCGGTCTACCGTAATGCCAAATCCGATCCCGCCTAAAGGCGGCGCCCATCCGCCGTAGCCGAACGTCAGGTCCTCCGCAGTCAAATTTTCTTTGAGAAGGTATCGATCATACGACCCCTCTCTATGGCGTATGCCGGGGACGAGAAATGCAAAGTGGCGTCCCGCAGCCGAAAGGATCCCCGTCTCACCAACCTGGCACCCGAGTTGATAGCCGATTCCCTTGGCGCGGAGCTCAGCGGCCATGCTCAGGGAAGCGAGGAAACCGCCGCATTTAGACAGCCGGATATTTACCACGTCGCAGGAGCGGCTGTCAACCGCGTGTTTCAATTGAGCGGGAGAACAGACGGATTCGTCCAGCATGATGGGGACGTTCACCCTGGCCCTGATGAACGGCAGATCGTCCCTGCACGCCGGCGCGAGCGGTTCCTCCACGGAAGAGATACCGAGAGCCGACAGGCGTGGAATCACTCTGAGCGCAGTCGGGGTATCCCATGCGCCATTCGCATCAACCCTGATATCTATCCCACGCCCCAGGAGCATCCTGGCCATGCGCACCAGAGCCACATCCCGTTTTTCTCCCCACCCCACCTTGAGTTTGACGGCTCGAAAGCCGTAGAGGCGGTACGTGATCAAGGATGCGGCGACGCGGCGCGCCGAACCACCGGAACACACCGCGCTGTACCGCACCCTGGCGGACCGCTCACCACACGGCGTGAGCCCCCGGATATGCGCCGCGAGATCTCCCACGCCGGCGCAATGCGATTTCATGAGCGCGTCGAGCACACTGAGACCCAGGGCGCAGCGGGCGGCGCCAGGGAAAATCGCCCCGTCGCCTTCGGCAGCTCCCTCCCACTCCTGAAGACGGCTCAGCCCATGCGCCGGCGATCGCCACTCCCCGGCGAGAAAGGAATAGTCGAGCCTGGCCAGGTACCGCACGGAGGAGGCCGGTGTTTCCCCGGTGACATATTCGCGCGGCACCCCTTCCCCGAAACCGCTCACCCCGCCGTCCGTGAGCGCCTCAACCACCACATTCTCCGCCGTGCTGCGCGTGGAACGCGAATGGGCAAAGGCGACTTTTAACGGCAGTCGAACATGATAGACGGTGATTTTTGTGATGCGCACGATCACACCCCCGATGAGTGAAAAGATAGATACGCCGTTGAACTGATCTGAGGGCAGAACACCAATCGCTCTCGCGGAGGGATGCCCGCCTCTCTCGCCCGCGCGAGTGTACCTGCCTATGGAATCGGCACCGTCACATAGCCGAAATGGTACGCGCTGTTTGCGCTATCGAAATCCGCCTCGGTGAGCCCGACATCCGTCCGAAGGCCGTCGTAGAGGTACTTCTCGAGCAATTCGCCGCTCCATCCGTAGCTGGTCACCGAGAGCGGGTATCCGGTTTCTCTATCGAGCGCGAGCACTGTTCTGTGCGCGGGATACCCCGCCTTGCGAGGAAGCGTGCGCTCGAACAGATGCACCGGGCGCCCCCCCACCTCTCTTGCGCCGAGATAGCGCACGCGTAAATCGCCATTGCGCTGCGCCCGCTCACACATCTGCACGAGGAGCGTGATGGTATTCCCGAGACCGGATTCCGTGATGGGCCTCGAGTTTCTGCGCATGGCGAGCGCGCCCGTAGGGTGGAGGGCAAAGGTGGGTGCAAAATAGTTGATCATCCCACCAAGATGGACGAGGAGCCTCCCGTCGTGCTTCCCCTCTGCGTACAGAGCCTCCCTGCCCTTATCGATATCGCCGATCCATTTCATGTACACCATGAACGGCTTTTTAAACTTGAATAATATATCCTCCTCTCCATACAGGACCCCCCCTACCCGCTGCTGCTTATGGAATGTGGCCGTGTAATCCTGAACCGTTTCGTAGTTCTTCTGCGCCAGGTGCAGGAGCTCAATGAGATCAGGCTCGTTCGCTCCCCCTTTCGCCACCGAAGCACCTCCCGCCCACAGGAGGCCGCAGAGGCACGCTCCGACGGCACGCGCCCCCACCCCCATGCGTTTCAGCTCACGCTCGTGCAATGATACCCCCTATCGTTGCGATGAGGCGCCCCGGTCTTCTCCTCGCCCCGCACCCGGTTCCCCGGCAATCTGAAATCGCGCGCAGTGGTCAAGGAGCGGGCTCAGGTAGGGATGCTTGTACTGCTCCATCCTCCCCCCGCTCTTTTCTATGTGAGCCCGCTTATCGCGCTCAAACGAGCCCTCGATGATCACCCTCGCCACCGGCGCCCCCAATCGCCCGGAATCCCTCTTGTTTTTGTACTCCATGTTCAGTTCCCTGAGCTCCGCATCGAATCGCGCGCCGATCGATGCCAGGAGCCGTTCACCCCGATCGCCCGCGAACACGCCGTCGGGACGCTCCTCCAGGAGGACGAAGTAAAACGGCGGCACGTCCCAGCCTGGGCACACGGTAAACTGGGGGACCGAAAAACCCAACTGGCGCTCACACGCACGAAACGCCTCTACCACCTGGTGTTCCGAAATCTTCTCCCCGGTCAATGAGCTGATGCGGTTCCCCTTGTGGAGAAACTTCAGGATGGGCGTTTCACCGAAATAGCCGGTCACCTGTACCACGTCCGAGATATTATAGCGGAAAAAACCGGATGAGGTGGTGAGGATTATGTAGTACTTCTCCCCCTCTCGCAGCTCGTGCGCGAGGAGGGTGTCTCCGCCCGCGCGCTCCTCACCGTATGGTGTGAACTCATAGAAATGGCTTCCGATGTCGAGCACGCCCCCGCGCGCTCCATCCTCCAGCGGGATGGTCATCCGCCCCTCCGACGCGATAAGGCCGGGATCCCTCAGCGGCTTCGGACCCCAGTACTCCCTGACCAGGTCGAGCCATGGCGTGAGCGTCCCCCCTGTCCAGCATCCGATCACGTTGAGCTCCGGCCACACATCGCGGGGCAACAGCCGGCCGCGTTGGGCGAGAAGCCGATCGAGCCGTGAAGCCAGCGAGCGCTTCCTGCCCACGCGCGAAGCGAGCGCGCGTCCCAATGCAGGGTCAAGCCGCTCCGACACGGAGAGTGTTCCATCATACCAATCCTTTATCATGCGCCCCGCATTTTTCTCCAAACAGGCTCCCAGCGCCACGAGCGTGCTCGGGTTTGCAGCAATCAGGAGAGAGATCTTATGCTGCATCGCCAGCAGCGCAATGCAGTAATACTTGGCGTCGTAGTCATCGATCAGGTACACGTCGGGTGAGAGCGCGTATTTGAGGTTGGCGATCCTATTCTGCGATTCGGCGACCAGGCCCGTAGCCGCACCGCAGGGCACCCCCCGCTCCGTTTCTCTCTCCCGGCTCGGAGAGATAATGTGCAGAATCTTTTGATCGATGGCATGGGGGTGATCGGCGAGCAGGCCCATGCCCCAGATAAAGTTTCCCTGCGCGAGTTCCCTGCGATACCTCCCGGTCACCGGTACATACTTTGGCGTCGCCGTGGTTCCGCTGGTCATGGCGAACATGAGGAGTTTTTCACCAGGGGGGAAGAGGATGTTCCGCTCGCCGCGTATAATCCTCTCTATGTACGGAGCGAGCGCTTCATAACCGACTATCGGAACAGCCCTGCGGTATCCCTCCGGTGACGCGATCTTTGAAAACAGGAAGCGCCGCCCGTACTCGGTGCCCGAGGCATACCGGAGTTTCGCGAGGAGCATCGCCCGCTGTGCAGCGGCACAGTTCGCCGCAGCGCGCCGGAATGCCCTCTGCGCTCTTATCCCGTGCAATCTCGCCCATCCGTACACGAGGGGCGTGAGCACCGTCCTATACATAGTTTCTGCTCCAGATAGTTATTAATGATATTGAAACAGGATACACGCAGATACACACAGATAACATGATTTTGAACTATCTGCGTTCATCTGTGTGAATCCTGTTCCTCTTAATAATTCCAAATCCCACATAGAAAGGGAGGGGGAGCGTGTGAGGGGGAGAGCGTGAGGGGGCGATGCCAGTGCGATCCTATCGCTTCGATGCGACGACAATAGAATACACGCCGAGCGGATCGCTCCGTTGATGGAATTCACCAAAGCCGCACTCCTCAAATAACCTCAAAATCTTCCGAGGGGAGCGATAGTTCAGATGCCAGTTGAAAACCCTGCGCAGATAACGGTCTACCCCGTGGGTATCGCGCATGCTGTTCACGAGAACGCTTCCGCCTGGGGGAAGCATGCGGTGGCTCACCTGAAAAAGCTCCTTCACCTGGTCATCCGTGAGGTATTCAAGGATGCCCACCATTTTCACGATATGTGGCACGACCTCCAGGAGGTGTTCAAGGTTGACCGCGTTCCCGGCGATGTAGCGCACCCGCCCCCTCAAACCCATCTCATCGGCCAATTTCTTGCCAAATTCAAACGCGTCGATGTCCTCGTCGATGCAATAGGCAAAAACCCTGTCGGTATTCGCATCTACCATCGCCTCGAGCACGTTGAAGCCCGGCCCTGTGCCGATACCCACGATATGGACATCTCCCTGCACGCGATATTTATGGATGAGGTCCTTGAGCGCACTCACCGCCATCCGTCTGCGGTTGCGAGCGCTGAGCGTGAGCACCGCATCCTTGAGAATGCGCTTGTCGATCCAATCCCTCGGTTCTCGGTTCTCGTATGATATCCTCATGGCCCTCCATCCACCGGGCCGCAGGATCGATTCCTGCACGAGCGGGCTCCTGCTCGTGCTGAGAAAACCGGTGAGGATCTTTGCGGGGACAATGTAATTCACCAGGGGATTCAAGATGGCGCGGTTGAATACCCTCTGGAGCAGGGGCAGCGTCTCATAGCGGATACCATCGATTTTAATGTACTTCACCGGAGATCACCCCCCATGCCGGGCGAGCACCAGGCATACATTCTGGCCGCCGAATCCAAAGGAGTTCGAGAGCGCGATGCGGACGCTCGCCTCGCGCGCCCTGTTGGGCACGTAGTCGAGGTCACAGTCGGGATCGGGAAATTCCTGATTGATCGTGGGGGGGATGACGCCGCGCCCGATGGCGAGAAGGCAGACGGCGGCTTCGACCGCACCGGCGGCAGCGATGAGGTGTCCCATCATCGATTTGGTCGAACTCACCGGCACCTTTGTGCTGTGTTCGAGAAAAACCTTCTTAATCGCGAGCGTTTCAACTCTGTCATTGATCTGGGTTGACGTGCCGTGCGCATTGATGTAGTCCACCTGCTCCGGCCGGATGCCCGCATCCCGTATGGCGTTCTGCATCGCCTGGGCGGCCCCCCTCCCCTCGGGATGGATATCGGTAATGCGGTATGCATCGGAAGAACAGCCGTAGCCGAGGACCTCGCCGTAGATTTTTGCCCCCCGAGAAAGGGCGTGCCGCTCTTCCTCCAGGATGAGGATACCGGCCCCCTCGGCGAGCACAAATCCGTCCCGCTTGCGATCGAAGGGCCTGCTCGCTTTCTCGGGGTCATCGTTGCGGGTGGAGATCGCCGTGAGCAGGTTGAACCCGGCGAGGCCCATCGGATGAATCATCGAGTGAGCCCCACCCGTGAACATGACATCCGCATCGCCCCGCGCGATTATGCACGCCGCCTCCCCCATCGCCTGCGCGCTCGCGGCGCACGCGGTGAGACAGTTAGAGTTCGGCCCCTGCGCATTATACACGTTTGCGATGTGGTATCCCGGCTTACTGGGCTCATACTCGATGTCCTTCTTGGCGTTGAGCATCTCAATGCCTTGGCGCAGGAATGTCGCCATATTCACCGTATCCCCCTCCAGCGACTCGCAGATCCGGTGCGCCAACCAAGTGAAGCTCGGATCACCCTCGCCGCACCCGAGGTACACGCCTACCCGCACGGGATCGAGCGCGCATTCCTTGAGACCCGCATCGTCGTATGCCACGCGGGCCGCTGCGAGGGCAAACTGCGTGTGCACTCCAAGGGAATCAAGATCATCGCGCCGCCCCACCAATTCCACGGCATTAAATTCTTTCACCTGACCCGCAATCTTCGTGGGATAACCGGAGGCATCGAAACGCATGAGGCGCCCTATCCCGGAGCGGCCATTCACAAGACTTTCCCAATTCTCCTCCACGCTGATTCCGAGAGGGGTGATGAGACCCATTCCGGTAACGACGACCCGCCGCCAATCACTCATCTTCGCTCAACTCACTTTCCGCAGCACAAGGCTCACGTTCTGCCCCATGAAGTCAAACGAATTGCACAGCGCACACGACACGGCTGCCGGCCGGGGCTGCGGGACATAGTCCAGGTCACACTCAGGATCCCTCACTTCGTAGTTCATCGTGCAGGGGATCACCCGATGATGAATGGCCATCGCTGCCGAGATGAGCCCCATGGCTCCCGAAGCCGACGTCAGGTCGCCGATCTGGCCCTTAATTGAACTCACAGGGATTGAGTATGCCCGCCCACCCCAGACTTCCTTAATGGCCATCGTCTCCAACCTGTCCGTAAAGGGGATTGAATTCCCATGGGCGCTGATGTAGTCGACCTCCGATGCCGCAATGCCCGCGTCCGCGACCGCAGCCCGCATGGCGCGTGATTTGCTTGACGTCTCGACCGCGCCCCCTGGGCTTCTCTGCATGTCCACCGAGCTTCCGTATCCGAGCAGTTCCGCGTAGATACGCGCCCCCCGCGCCCGCGCGTGTTCGATCTCTTCCAGGATGATGATCCCTGCCCCCTCCCCAATGACGAATCCGTCCCTCCTGGCGTCAAAGGGGCAACTCGCCATCTCGGGAAAATCGTTCCTCCGGGAGAGGACGCCAAGTTTGTGATAGCGGATCAGCTTGAGGGGGGTGATACATGAACTCGCCCCCCCCGTGATCACAATATCCGCCCCTCCCCGCGAAATGATGCGGGATGCTTCACCGATCGCATGCGCGCTCGCAGAACAGCCGGTGGTAATGGTGTTACTGGGCCCCTGGGCGTTATAATTAATCGAGACATGGGATGCGAGCATGTTGGGGAGCTGCTTGAGGAGCCAGAGGGGAAAGAGCAGGTGTATCCCCTCAGCGCCGAAGCGCGCCATATCGAATTGTCCAGCTCCATCCAGCGACCTCGCGATGGCCGGCGCGAGCTCGCATACATCGGTTGAGATCATTCCCGCGCCGAAGACCACACCTATCCGCGTGGGGTCAGGCTGGGGCTGGTCCAGCCGGGCATCCTCAGCGGCCTCTTTCGTCGCTGCAACGGCGAATTGCATGTCCCTCATCATTACCTTGAGGGACTTCCGTTTCTCAATGTACTTGAGCGGATCAAAATCCTTCACCTCTGCCGCAATGGTGGTCGGAAACGTTGAGGCGTCGAAAAGCGAAATGTGCGAAACCCCCGATCTTCGGGCGATGAGATTCGACCAGTAGTCGTGCGTGCTCTGCCCGATGGGGCTGATCACCCCGATGCCCACGATGCCCACTCTTCTCTTATTCCCGGTCATTGCCATCCCGTCCAGAATCGGTCCCTCATTGAACGCATCGGGGATCCGCCATCGCCAACCGAGTGTCTCCCCTCCCCATTGCGCTGCCCACGCCCGTTTTTGAGGAGCGCTGCCGGGAAAACAGGCCCACAGGGCCGATTTTAAATAATAGACCATATCACCCATGGAGTCAATCCGCAATGCCGATCCCCTTCATCTGGCGCGCGGCGATTGGAATGCGCAATTGACCATAACTACCCCTTGAGCTCCCGTCTGTAACCCCGTATGATGACTGTATGCGGCAGAGGAGGAGGTGTGATTTCCCTCTGCCATGATCGAACCCGGGAGGGGCAAGACTATGAAGGCGAGGGTGGTTATAGACCGTATTGAGGGAGAGCTGGCAGTCCTTGAAGTTGAAGGAGAGGGGATCGTGGAGTGGCCCGTGAAGTTTCTCCCCCGGGGGATAAAAGAGGGGAATGTCCTCGACGTGGAATTTGTGATTAACCGCGAGGCAGAGGCCGCGCAGCGTGCAAAGATTTCAAAACTCCAGCAGGAGCTTCTCGATCGAACGAAGAAGATGGAAGAGAAACAGTAATGCAGCGATCGATGAACGGGCATTGCGCCCGCTCACATTCCCCCGCGCCCTCCGCCACCGACTATCCGCTCGTTGAGCATGCAATCTCCTCCCCTGCCCCGCGTGATCGCGGCCTCTGTTCACAACGCCTCTCTATCGGAAGGTGTGTATATCAATTTTCCTGCCGTCAGTGGTGAGCGTGATCGCGCCATGCACATCGGTACGGAGCACCACGCACCCTGCCTGCCTCAGGCGCGCGAGGGCTTCCGGTGAGGGATGCCCGAATTTATTGTTCTCGCCGGCACTGAGTATGGCCAACTTCGGCGACACCCGCCGCAAAAATTCATCGGTGCACGAGCTCTTTCCGCCATGGTGTCCTATCCTCAACACATCAGCCTTCAGGGGAAGGCCGCTCCTGCACAGCTCGCCTTCGGCCTCTTTTTCCATATCGGCGCAAAGCAGGATTTTCACCTCGCCGTATTCCGTGAGAAGCGCCACGGAATTATTGTTGAGGTCGGATTGCGCCCCGCTATGGGGATTCCGACCCGGGTTGAGAACAGTGATGCTCACCCCATCTCCCCGCGCCAGGCGGTCGCCCCTCTCAACGGTATAGACCCTGATCCCCTTCGCATGCGCGAGGCCGAGCAGCTTCCTACAATTGTCAGACGAGGGGGCCGTCCCCGTGAGCACCAATCTGCGCACGGAGAACTCCTGCAGCACCGTGAAAAGACCGTCGATGTGATCATCGTGCGGGTGTGTGAGGAGTACCGTATCAACCCTCGCCCGACCGAGAGCCTGGAGGAAAGGCCGCACGATCACCCTCCCCGCGGATACGCCGGCTTCCGGCCCCCCATCTATGAGAAGGTTTTCTCCCCCGGGGAACTTAATATAGCTGGCATCACCCTGCCCCACGTCGAGGAAAACGATTGTCAGGAGCGGGTGTTCCCGGACGAAGGCAAACGGCAGGATTAATAGAACTGCGGCGGCAAGCAGCACCAGATACCGCTCCTTTTTACGCCACCCTCCCCAGATAAAAAGGCCACCTGCCGCAACGGCCCCATAGTAGGAAAAGAACTGAAACGGTCCAGGAGGGGGTACGTAGCGCCAGGAGCACGGAATGCGCGCAATCAAGGCAATCGCCTCGAACATGAGCCGCACGACGCAATAATTCAGCCAGTTGATGAGCCCTGCAAGGGGAGAACTGATCAGCGAGCAGAATGCTCCTGAGAAGCCAAGGCACACCACGGCGAGCCCCGCCGGGATTACCACCATATTCCCGAGCAGCCCGAGGGATGTCACTATGTGAAATGAATAGGCGATCAGCGGGGTCATGCCGACCCACGTCGCGATCGATGTGGCGCAGAGCACCATCACCCGCTTCCCGAAATACCAGCGCAACCGTTCGCCTCGCCCCACGAGCAGTTGTCCAGGCAAGGGGCCGCATGGCCAGACTCGCAGAAAGAGGCTGTTGATTGGGCGGGCGAGCACGAGTATCGAAAGGACCGCCACGAATGAGAGCTGGAAACCGGCGTCGAATAACTGGAGTGGATTCAGCGCGAGGAGGATGAGGGCGGCTACCCCAAGTGAGTTAGTCGCGTCTCGCTGCCTGCTGAGGAACGGGGCCGCCAGGAACGCAATGAACATAACGGAGGCCCTCAGCACGGGAACCGCGAGACCGGTCAGCATGGCGTAGGCAGCAATGAGCGGGATGGTAATCAGTGCCGCGATCCGCTGGGGGACGCGCAGGAGCTTGAGCAGCGCGCCCACCATGAGATAAAAGAAACCGACGTGCAAGCCGGAGATCGCCAGGATATGCATCGTATTGGTGAGCTGAAAAGGCCTGTTGATCTCATCGCCAATGTTCTCCCGATAGCCCAGTATCATTGCGAGGATGATCTGCCGCTCAGGGCCATCCGGCACCCCTCGTTCAAGCCCGCGGCGCAACCGTTCCCTGAGCCACTCGGTCCATCGAAAAATCGCTCGTGCCCTCCCCGATTCGATGCACACTATCTGCGACTCGCCCCTCACGGCCAGAAAATAATCTATCCCGCGCCTGTGCCAGAACGCCCTCCGATCGAATTGCCCCGGGTTGGTCGCCCCCCGGATGCGGCGCAGCGTGCCGACTAACTGTAGCGAGTCACCGCAGGCAAGCTCAATCGGCCGGCCGGAGAGAAGGGTGATGCGCACCCGTCCGCACACGGGAATCCATCCGCGCGTTGTTTCGACCTCCCGCACGCCCATCGTCCCCACCGCCCTATATCGGGCAGAGCCCCTTCCCTCCCTCCCCTCCTCCCACTGACCGGCCGCCACAAGAATCCCCCGGACGCCTATGCGGGCTGATCGCTCGCCGAAGAGTATTCTCAAATCACCGTGATCGAGCGCGCGCTCATAGCGCGCGCACGTGAAGAATCCCGCGAGAAAGGCGGCGAGCACTGTCATGCCAGTTGAGGGATGCGGCCATGGAAGGAGTGCGCCTCCACACGCAAAAACGAGCGAGAGGAACGCCGCGGGAACAAGGTACGCTGTCCCAAGCGAACGACAGAGCAGAATGCCGCCCGCGAAAGCCAACGCAAGATAGAACGCCGGTCTGCGCATCCGCCGCCCCTCTTCCGGTACGGGCGATGATTGACGAGCGCTCGAACGCATCGCAGCTCGGGATCGCTTTTTCAGACGGGTGAATGAGACGGGGAACATGCCACCGTTCAGGCCATGAAAGGGAATGCACTGTTACTTTCGCCTGCACCCGCCCCACGGGTGAATTTTATCAAATGTCCCAGGCGAGAGCCGGGAATTCGGGCATCCACTGGCAGGGGCGTGAGTCATTATCCGCACGGGCATGAGCGTGCCGGAAGGGTAAGGGGTCACTTATAGAGGGGGGCCACTGATCCCGCTAAGCGGGACGGATTATGACGGATATTCACAGATGAAAAGAAAGCTTCATCTGCGGCCATCCGTGTGGTTATCCGTGAAAATCCGTGGCGAACATCATTTACCGTTACCCCTGCAAAACTGACCCATTACCCGGAAGGTAATTTATACAGGGAAACAAAACGTCAAAAATGATACTATGGTGCGATCAGGAATAACCGGGCGGGTCCACGCTCGCGGAGCGCCCGGGTCCGCCGTCTCATATGACTGCCATATGAAAATAGCGTTCCACGAATTCGCACTCACGGGAAAGGGAATCACCTCATTTCCGGCAGTGGCCATATGCCTCCTCATATCCGGCTGCGCCTCGAAGGCACCGCTCCACGCGGATGCGCGCTACGAGCCCTATGAAAACCTCCTGGAAATCGTGAGCGATCTGCAACGGCATGCCAACGACAATGCCTACCGCTTCCCGGCCCCCCGCGACCCGAGCGGCCAGAACCTCTACAAGGCCAGCTTGATACGACTTCTCAACTTCGAAAAGATATACCCGCGGCGCATGCCCGACGTCGTGAACTTCAGCAAGGGGATCTGCATGGAGCGGCTGCACGATTACGACGGCGCGCTGAGAGCCTTCAAGCACGTTGCCGAGAGCGATTCTCCGTTGAGGGAACAGGCGAGCAGCACAATGGCGATTCTTGAAAAATTTAATGACCTCGCGAACTACCGTATCGAGAAAAATAATGTCAGCGATTATCTCACGGAACTGGAATTCAAGCTTGACACCTGGGGAAAGCTCATCGGCGAGGTGACGGGGACCCCGTACGAGTGGCTGGCGCGCGAGGATGAAGAGAAGGTCGAGCAGCACCTCGCGGAGTTCGTGGCGCAGAATTATCTCGTCATCAAGAATGGCATCGAGAACGCACTCAATCTCTACCGACAGTTGACGATCAAACACGCCCAGAGCAAGAACATCAATCTCCACTACCTGAACTGGGCGGACTTCTGCGCCCTTCTCTCGAGGCGCTACGCGCAGGAAGCAGATCCGCGGAGCCTCGAATTCGACATGGAGACGTTCAACAAAACAGCGGATGCCGCGATACGCCTCTACAGCCTCGTCGCACAAAAAGACGGGGCAACAGAAAAAGTGGAGGCACTCGGGAAGCTCCAGGCCTTCAACGCGTTCATCGCGAAGATTCAGGGTGAGAGCGAATGAGGAGAATTTTCGACCTCTCTTTTTTCACCGCGCTGGCGCTCATGGCATGGCTTCGTCTCCCGCAGGGTTCCTGCCACGCATCCGAAAGCCCCACGCCCCCTGCCGCTCCGCGCTCTCCGTCCTCCGACATTGAGCAGCACGTCTGCCGCGCGATCTCGTTCGCCTATCTCAATAAATCGGAAGACCTCGAGAAAGAGTACCTCTTTTTCAAGGGCATGGACAACTTCATGAACGAACAGGGGCACGCGGCCACCGGCCTGAGCGACAACCTTCTTGATCTGATGCTGAGCGGCATCAGGGACCGGGATGAGTTCATGGAGGCCCAACGCACGATCCTCAGTGAGGCCCCTGATGAGGAACTGCGGCGCCGGGTAAATTTCAGGCTCACCGACGAGGTCAGCAGCGCCAATTCGCTCCTCGCCACGGATCGCTACAACCGCTTCGCGTTCATATTCAATACGTTCGTGAGGCCGCTGAGTCTTCTCGCGGTCGGCTATTTCCCCGCGCTGATTGATTCGGGTGTCGCAACGCTGCTCAACTTCAGCAAACTCACGGAGCTCAGCGTTGAAGAGAAGAAGGCGCTCGTCCTCTACAAGCAGTTCCTGGATCAGTACCCCCATAGCGACAAGGCAGAACTCCTCCGCCACCGCGCCACGGCGCTCGATCAGAAGCGCATCAAGAGCTGCTACGAGCGTGAGCTCGCGCTCGCCGAGGAGCAGATATCCAAAGGCAACTTCTGGCAGGCGCAGCAATATTTCAAGAACGCCCTCGCATATTGCCCAGGGGCCGGCAAGGCATCCGAGGGGCTCACGCGGGCGCGGGAGTTAGAGTCACAGAGGAACAGGCTCAAGGGAAAAACACTCGAACCCGCAGACAAAACCAGGGAGCTCACCCCCGATGAGGCAGAAGCTGATTACCTGAATATCCTCTACGGCGCCGTGGCGGGCGATCCCGACGCAATGATCCGTGAAGCGGATACGCTGATCAACCGTCACCCGAAGAGCCCGTATGTCCCCCACGCGCTCTACGCCGTCGCGGTCGCCCGTGATATGGATGGGGATCGCGAGGCGGCCATGGAAATCATGCGGAGGATCGCCGGGAAGTACCCCGCCTCTCATATCGGGCGGCACGCGCGCGCGTACCTCGCCGACCCCGAGTACAACCTCCACCTCGCGTTCCAGCGTTCGAAAATGCAGCACGGTAAGCAGACCACAAAGTACATCGCGATGGGACCCGATTTTGCCAAATCGAACGTTATCCTTGGCACCTCGCGTGTCATCACCCAGGGGCTCGAAGCATTCCAGAGCCTGGGGACATTCAACGTGATCGCGCTGGTCCTCCGCGGCGTGAACTCGTTCACAAAAAATCCCGTCTCCGAACAGGAGATTATTGACTCCGGCCTCAACTACCTGCGCCGCTATCCTGATTCACCTGCTGCACCGGAAGTACACCTCAGGCTCGCCGGGGCCTATGCCAAGAGGCAGAATCTTTCGAAGGCGGTCTATCACTACGCGGCGAGCGGAAGGGTTTCCCACAGGACGCTTGAGAAGCTCCGCGAGAAGGCGGCCCAGCAGTACCTCGATTTTGCCAACGCGACGGAGAACCCACAGGAAAAACTCCGGTGCTACGAAACCATCCTTGACGACTATCCCCGCAGCAAGGCAGCGGCAAAGGCACTTGAGGCGCTCTCCGCGCTCGAAAAGGTGAAGGAGCCCCTCTTCACGCTCGACAAGGCGACCCTCGTCGAGTACCCGATCGTGTTCAAGCTCACGGCGCTGCATATCGGTCCGCATCTGCTCGATGGGAATCTTGAGAATGGTGAACTGGATTCAAAAGGCCTGTACTCTCCCCGGCGCGGGAAAATCACCCTCGTGTTCAAAGAGCAAAAGGGCGTGCGAGAAGAGACGATCGATATCGACTACCCAACGTACAAAGGGCTCATGGCGTTCGCGGAAGAGATCAGCTACAGGAAGGGTCTGAGCGAAAAGACGGGCAAGCAGGTCGCGAGCAAGTTCCCCGTCGAGTTCAGGGGAACGGTCGGCGACGACGGCGTGTTCGTGTATCCCCGCCTCAAAATCAAGGAGTATCAGGAGAAGGATCTGTATCTGTATAAATGACAGATTAAACCCCAGACGGAAAATCACCTGCCGGCATGCAAATCTCGATCGAGACGGTGATGAAAATGAGCTCGATCAGCACAACGATATGATCTACTCAATCCCCTCAACCCCCCACAGAATGAATGCTATTAAAACCGCACCGTTGAGGGGTACAGCAGCATGAGCCTTCTCCCCGCGCCCCGTCGCCACTAGAGGCTCCTCAAACGATCCAGGGTGTACCGGAAAGGGGCGCCGATAAGTCTGTTCACGCTGGCCTCGTCCAAATTCAGGATTTTGGCCACGCGGACGATCTCCCAGCTCAGCTTCGTGTGAGAAATCCAGCGATTGTCCGTGCAGATCGCCACCGGCACTCCCTCATCCAGGAATATGCCCAGGGGATGTTCCTTGATCGAGCGGACAGTGCCCGTGTGGATGTTGCTCGAGGGGCATACCTCCACGAGAATATTCTCCACGCGGAGGCGCTCCCGCAGTTTTCGCTGCCGTTCGGAAATCTTCTGAACCCGCTTCCGGTCATAGGGCCTGCCGTTCACATCATCTCTCCCGAGCAGCGTTGCGGCGTTGATGCCGGCAGCAAGGCCATGGCCGATTCTCTTTGCCCCCAGAACGTCGATAACTTCCCCGATGAGCGCTATCCCATCCTCGAGCGACTTATAGGCTTCTCCCGCGTGGCAGACAATGGGCAACCCTGCATCGCGCGCACGCCCGAAGATCTCCGCATATCTCTCCGGACGGAAGCCAATCTCATTGCCGGCACTGTCAACCCCCTTGATGAGGCCGCCCACGGAGGGATCATGTGCTGCTTCGAGAGACTCATCGAGTATCCTTTCTGCAAGAGACGGCTCATGATCTTTAATAAGGCAGAGCAGGAGCGCCGCCTCGAGATCCGGATATTTCTCGCGCGCCTCACCTATCCCCCTCGCGAGCGATTTAATATAGTTCTCCGGTGTGATTGCCCCTCCGAGCATCCAGGGATTAAAACGGATTTCAAGATAGCGCACGCCTTCGCGGTAATTATCCTCGCACACTTCAAAAGCCACTGTGCGTATGCCGTACTCTGTTGCAATGACTGTCTTGGGCAAGGCGTACGCACGCATGTAGTCGGAAAGGCTTCCATTTTGCACGCGATACTCGAGGTAGTGCTTTACCTCGCTCATCACACCATGCACGATATTGCCCGCGATCGAGGGGCCGAATCGTTCAGCGCAGAGGCCCCAGTCGAGATCGGGAGTGGATTGCGCAAGGTGTTTGAGCGTCTCCGGCCTCATGGAACCGTCCAAATGGCAGTGGAGCTCAGCCTTCGGCGTCTCGATCACGCGCGCGAGGATATCTTCCCAGCGCGTTAATTCCCGCGCGTCCTCCCCGCTGCACAGCTTTTTCAGGAAAATGCGGTCATTCGCATCTGGTACGTTTGTACTCAAAAATGCGCCCTCAGCGATAGGTTAGAACCCCCCCTGGAACGTGATCGGGATAGGGACAACACAGAGAATTAAAATAACCATCGTCAGGAGCGCGATGATTATTCTCCCCCGATTGAGAGGGGTCACATCATTGAGGGGTGGCGCGTGATATGGCCCGAGGAGTATTACGAGGAATGCCCACAGGAACCACCCCTGCCACAGGAACCACCCCATGATAAGGAGGGCAGCGATAGTCATCCGGGCGACGAGCGAGTGCCAGCGACCGAGCACTGCATAGAGCACGTGTCCGCCGTCAAGCTGACCCACGGGCATGAGGTTGAACGCGGTGATCAGGAGCCCCACCCAGCCGGCGAAGGCGACGGGATGGAGCATCACCGTTTTACCCTCGGGCAGATGGCCCTTGGTGAAATACGTCATAAGCATGGTCATCAGAGAGTCCCCGAACTCGGTCACACCCCTCTTCACCACGGGCGAGAGGTCAACGACTTCGGAAAGAGACAACCCCACACCGAGCGCGACGAGGGCGACAATGAAACCGCAGATGGGGCCGGCAGCGCCAATATCGAGCAGGCCTTTCCTATCAGGAACGGGCGACTTGGTCTTGATGACGGCGCCGAATGTGCCGATGATGGTCGGGCCGGGGATAAAATAGGGGAGCGTCGCCTTGACACCATGGAAGGAGGACATGAGGTAGTGGCCAAACTCATGCACCGCCAGGATGGCGAGGATGCTGACGGAAAAGGGGAGACCTGCGCTGAACCGTTCTGGCTGAGCGATGAGGTCAACCCCCGCCAACCCGGCACCGACGACCAACGTGGAGATCACCGTGAGCACAAAGAGCAGCAGGTTGATCAGCGGATTCGATGGCGAGGGATACGTCTCTGGCACGACCCGCACCTCATAACTGCTGCCGCGGCGAGCGATCATCGGGACAAACCCCATGCGCCCCAGCCTCTCTCTCATCCATCCGAATGCCTCTTCCGCAGACGGAATGAAGTCACCCCGGAAAACGAGCGCATCCCTTTTTATCAGCGCTTCGTCTATCGTCATGATATCTTCAAGCACAACCCGCAATTGAACCGCGATGAGCTTTATGTCATGCGCATCCATGTGTGAGTTTTAGATTCCGGTTATGTGGTTGTGTGGACTGGGCTGCTCTTGCTGTTCAGAATTTTGGGATGCGAGGCTTGTTATCCCTTCTGTCCTGCCCCTTGGCACCTGATATCGGTGATTGCTGATCTTTGATTTCGGCCTGGTAGAGATACTTCTCGAGGGCCATGAGCGCTTTCTCCATTGCCCGTGCCCTGTGGCTGATTCTATTCTTGATCCTCGGGGGAAGCTCCGCAAAGGTCTTATTGTACTCAATCGGTTGGAACAGGGGATCGTAGCCAAATCCGCTGCTCCCCCGTTCCCTGAGCACAACGATTCCCGGACAGCTCCCCTCGACGACGTCAATCAGTCTCTCGGGATTGGCGATTGCGATATAACAGACAAAGCGCGCCTGGCGCCGGCGTTCAGGAATGTCACGGAGGAGGGCGAGGAGCTTCTCATTATTCTCTTTGTCCGTGGCGCCCTCTCCGGAGAAACGCGCCGAAAGAATTCCCGGACGGCCCGCGAGGGCGTCCACCTCCAGACCCGAATCATCCCCGATCGCGAGCTTCCCTGTCGCTCGGGCAACGGACAACGCCTTTTTGGCTGCATTTTCGCTGAAGCTCCGGCCATCTTCAGCGACCTCGGCATTGCCAGGAAAATCGACGAGCGAGAGAATGTTGAGCTCAAGATTGGACCTCTGGAGCATTCCCTTGAGTTCCCGCACCTTGTTCTTGTTTCGCGTCGCGATCACGAGGTCTGTCACAATCTGCCTTCCAGGATCTTCATTTGCGTTGCAATAAGGGCATCGATGCCCTTTCGCGCCATTGCAACCATTGACACCATCTCTTCGGCGGTGAACGGCGCAGATTCAGCAGTCCCCTGAATCTCGATAAACCGTCCGCTCTCCGTCATCACCAGGTTCATATCCACCTCTGCGCGGCAATCCTCTTCGTAGTTCAGATCGAGCAACAGCGCCCCCCCAACCTTTCCCACGCTCACGGCGGCAATCGCCTCCCGGACGGGGTTCCCCGCTATCTTCCCCTCGTCCCTGAGCTTCCTGAGGGCGAGCTCCAACGCCACAAAACCGCCCGTGATCGCCGCTGTCCTTGTTCCGCCATCAGCCTGCAATACATCGCAGTCGATCCAGATGGTACGCTCGCCGAGCTGATTCAAATCCACAACAGCCCGGAGCGCCCGCCCGATCACGCGCTGAATCTCATGCGTCCTCCCCGCGATCTTCCCTCTCGTCGCCTCCCGCGCGGTCCTCTTTGGAGATGAAAACGGCATCATGGAATACTCGCACGTGATCCACCCCCCGGGGCGTTTTTGCTCTCTCATCCAACGTGGGGCGGCCTCCTCCATAGATGCCGCGCAGATAACCTTGGTATCGCCGAACTCGACCAACACCGAGCCGAGGGGGTATTTCACGAAATCTCTTGTGATTCTCACGGGGCGCAACTCATCATTCGCCCGCCTGTCTTTTCTTTGCATTATCTTCCCTCTATTTCTAGAAACCAGCAACCAGTAACTGTAGTTGCCGCAGTAATGGCGCGCCCGGGGCGGGTCGAACGCCCAACCTTTGGCTCCGGAGGCCAACGCTCTATCCAATTGAGCTACGGGCGCCTTGACTACCGCGACTCGTGGTCGGTCACTCGTGACCCGTCACAAAAATCCATTGCTTCCGAACCACGAGTCACAAGCCCCAAATCACGAACATCACTCTTTCTTCAAGAAATTAGCCAGCGCAATACTGTCGAGCGAAATCAGGAAGCAGAGCAGCAGCAAATCCTGTGGAGTATCAATCTTGCCGATCAACCTCGCCAGGATGAAAAGAATCGTTCCCATACACGCCTCCTCTCATTGGTTAATGGGCCTGTTTACTCAGGCTCGGAATGCTGTTTTCACACCCTTCTATAAGTTTAATATAATGAGAGGTTTCTGACAACCGTTCACTTCCCCACTGTTCACTTCCCCACGGCTTTCCCTGCTTTTAGAAAAGAAATGAATTTCCACCACGGAGAATTCCATAAGTTTAACCGTGGATTATGCGGATTAATTTTAACCACGGATAAACACAGATAGATACAGATTATTACCCCTTTTAGAAACTAGTGTCTTGTCACGGAAATTCCCAGCATATGTCTGTCATCGCGAGCGAAAGCGAAGCGATCTCAACATATTGGCAATCATGAGATTGCTTCGTCGCTACGCTCCTCGCAATGACAGGACTTTTGAATGCTACTTCCGAGACACCACACTAGAAACGAGAGACTGTTGTTGCTGTTTTAAAGTCCTCCGTGCCTCCGTGTCAGATTACACAATAAAACATATAACGATTCGCCGCGGCAAGACTACACGAGACTCCTGAGCACCTCGATTCCGCGATCGAGCGTACGATCCGAGGCGGCGAAGGAAATTCTGAAATGAGTATCCCGCTCCGAAAAGACGGAACCGGGTACGATGATGAGTTTCTTCTCGATTGCTCTCTGCGCGAATGCGCTGCCGCTGCCCCCGGGCGCTTCGGGGAAGAGATAGAACGCACCGCGGGGACGCACGAAACGGTACGTCCCCCTCAATCCCTCGCACACCATGTCCCTTTTTCTCCTGTATTCCATGAGACGGGCGCCCATATCCACCCCGAGGGCGCCGAGGACACCGTGCTGCAAAACCGAGGGAGCGCAGATGAACGAGTACTGCTGGAGTTTGATCATCTCCCCGATTACCTCGCGGGGTCCCGCTGCATAGCCGATACGCCAGCCCGGCACGCCAAAGGTCTTCGAGTAACCGCCGAGAACGAGGGCGGACTCAGAATATCTCCCCATGCATTCGTGAGCAACATCATACGCAAAGAAATCGTAGACCTCGTCAGAAAGAACTACTACCCCCCATTTCGCGGCCAGGGCGGCGATGCTCCTGAGCTGCGCCCCATCGATGAGTGCGCCCGTGGGGTTGCAGGGATTGTTGATGATGACGAGCCTTGCACCTTCCCGCATGGCATGTTCCAGCCTTTCGGCGGTGATGTCGAAATCGGGGTACGTGTCCAGGAAAACCGGTACTGCCCCGACGAGCGCGCACAGGTGCTTGTAAATCACGAAATAGGGATCTGGTATAATAACCCTATCCCCTGGGTTGACGAGGACGAGGAAGGCGAGCATGATGCCGCCAGCCACGCCGGAAGTAATCATGACCTCTTCCGGCTCAAAGCCTTTGCGTTCTCTGAGATAGTGCCTCACCTCGGCCCTGAGCTCCTCCAGTCCCTGCGTGAGGGTATAACGATTATAGCCACTGTGGAGTGCCGTGAGTGTAGAACGTATGACCTCTTGCGGCGGCGCATAATCAGGCTGGCCGATGCTCAGGTTGATAGGGTCATCAATCTGCTGGGCGAGATCGAATGCCTTCCTGATCCCCGAGGAATCTATCTCCCTCATGCGATCCGCAATACGCATATGATCCTTCCTGCAAACCTTCTTAACCAGCAATCGAAGCAGTAATAGCGAACCGGCGAGCTGGAGAGTCGGCGAATTATCGTCGTCGCCGATTCCCCGTTTCGCCCATTCGCCATCTCGCACTCACGCGTGCCCGATCTCCGAGATGAGGGGCACTCGTTCCTTCCTATCGCTTTTTCCCGCCCGGTCGACGAAACACACGATAAATGTGTCACTCATCCCCGTATTGACAAATGCGTGGGCGATACCGGGCGCAATCTTCACCCGCGCGCACTCACTCTCCTGGAATTGGATCTGTTCCTGCCGACCCATCCGATCCTGGACCACCAGTTTTATATGACCGGAAAAACAAACATACTCTGTTGCGGCGAGGTGGCGGTGGTTCCCGCGCACCGCGCCCGGTTTCATAGTGGCCACGTGAACGTTCAATACCTTACCCACCCTGAGCATCCGGGAAGTGAGCGGCTCAAACACTACCCCGCGGGGGTCCCGGTGTCCCGTGAGGCGTTCTATCTTGACCCCTCTCATTACAGTCACTCCCTCCGGTGATGGATCGAAACGGCGAGCCGGAGATTCGGCGAGTCGGCGATAATATTAATTCGCCGTTTCTCCGTTTCACCGTATCGCCGGTTCAGTATCACATCGCCTCCAGTGCCTTGATTCGCTCTTCGATAGGAGGATGTGTCGAGAATAGTTTATTGATGACGCCGCCATGTTCCTTCAGTGGATTGACAATATACATATGAGCGGTTGCCTTGTTGGCCGCCTCCAACGGCTCGGTATCGGCATCCAATTTGCGAAGCGCGTCAGCGAGACCCGTGGGATAACGGGTGAGCATGGCTCCACTCGCGTCAGCAAGGAATTCCCTCTTTCTCGAAATGGAGAGCCTGACGAGCTGGGCGATGATCGGGGCGAGGATGGCGAGCACCAGGCCGACGACTAGGAGGATTACCTGTGCCTGTCCCCCCCCCTCCTCCCGGCGCCGCCTGCCTCCGCCCCATAAAAAGCTGCGCAGTATCCAGTCGCTGAGCAGCGCCACGACTCCGACCATCACCACGACGAGCGAGCCGAATAGGATATCGTAGTTCTTCACGTGCGAGAGCTCATGAGCGATCACCCCCTCGATCTCAAGCCTGTTGAGCTTCTGAAGGAGGCCGGTGGTCACGCAGACGACCGAGTGCTCAGGGTTTCGCCCCGTTGCAAATGCGTTGGGCGCAGTGTCTTCAATGACATAGACCCTGGGGGCCGGAATCCCCGCTGCGATTGCGAGGCCCTCCACAGCATGAAACAGGTGAGGAAATTCATGTTTCTCGAGCGGCCTTGCCCTGCTTATGGCAAGGACAATGCGGTCGCTATAGTAGTAGCTCGCGAAGGCCCAGAGGGTCGCAATGAGCACCGCCAGGACTATTCCCCCATTCCCGAGGGCGCTCAATTGACCGAATACCCATCCGAGGAAGCCGACAAAGAGCACAAATAGGACGCAGAGAATTATGGAATTCCGCTTATTTTTAGATATCTGTTCGTAAATCATATATTAAATCCCAAATCCAAAATCCAAAAATGAAAAAGAGGATATATTTCTTTCCTTATCATGGTTTTGGATATTTCATGGCGAGGTTAGATGATTGAATCAACAATATGCCTAAAAGATTACATAATGATATTCCGAAAACGATTATATAAGCAATACTCGCGAGAAGACTTCCTCCTCGTTTGCTAAAATACTTATTTCCTAATACCACAAAAGCAATCAGAATAAGAACAAACAAAGCTGTGGGTTCCAAACGCATTGAAAGAACTCCCCACGCCGTAGACCTATCCCAAGGCATTTTAATCTTCTTAACTATTCCATTGTCATAGTAAATTACTGCAGACGTATCACTGTCCAAGAAACATAAGGGAACTAGGAATGCGATTCCACCGTCTTTGGCACTTCTTCCCGGGCGCTCCAGCAGCTTATTGGCCTCAGCTATCGTCATGTCAGGACGGATCAATTGAAATCGTCTTAAGAAAAAGAAAGAGCGAAGAGGATATATTAACCCCACCGCCAAATTAAAAACCATGCAAATAGCAAAAAGAGAGGTCAGTCTTTTACGATCCATTTAATCCCGCGGCATAGAGGTACTAGAGCCAAGGTAAGCATCCTCCCCCCTTTATGAAGGAGGATTGAGGAGGGGGATATCTTTTCCCCCATCCTGACTTTCCCCCGCAAGGGGGAAGCAAATTATTTTACCTCGTGCAGCAATCAGTATTCATCCGCGCAAATCCGCGGCAAAAAATCGATATTCTCCGTGTTCTCCGTGCCTCCGTGGTGAAAAATAATTAAAATTTCACCTTCACCGGCTCGCGGGCTGCTGCTTCCTCTATCTCGAAATACTCCTTCTCCGGGAACTTGAACCACTGCGCGATCAGGCTCGATGGGAAGACCTCACGCGTGGTATCATAAGTCATCACCGAATCGTTGTAAAACTGCCGCGAGTAGGCGATCTTGCTCTCCGTTCCGGCGAGTTCCTCCTGGAGCATCAGGAAGTTCTGGTTCGCCTTGAGCTCCGGGTAATTCTCTGCGACCGCGAAGAGCGACTTCAACGCGCCGGTGAGCATATTCTCCGCCTGCCCCTGCTCCCCCACCGTCGAGGCATTGATGGCCTTCGTGCGCGCCTCCGTCACTTTCTGGAACACCTCCCGCTCGTGAGCCGCGTACCCCTTTACCGTCTCGATCAGGTTGGGAATCAGATCGTACCGCCTTTTGAGCTGCACGTCGATCTGCGACCAGGCGTTCTCTATCCTGTTCCTCAACCTCACGAGCCTGTTATAGGCAACAACCACGTACAGGACTATAACCGCAACAACCGCAAGGATGATCTTGCCCATCTGAGCCTCCTTTCTCTTTTATCACATGACGAGCGTATTATATCATAATCTCGTGCTCTTCCATCCTGTATGGCCAAACCCGGAAAATACCTCCCCCTTCGATGGGGGAAGCAAGGTGGGGATGAACTACTCAGTAACGCATGCGGGTGGGATCATCGCCTACCGTGCGTAGAGATCGTTCCCTTTGCAGTCAATGGCGACGATCGCAGGAAAGTTCTCCACCGCGAGCTCGGTAATCGCCTCGGCGCCAAGATCCTCATAGGCAACAACCCTCGCTTTCTTGACACGTGCGGCGAGGAGCGCCCCCGCGCCGCCCACCGCCGCGAAATACACAGCCCCATGCTTCTTCATCGCATCGATCACTTCCTTGCTCCTCGGCCCCTTCCCGATCATCCCCTTCAGGCCGAGCTCCATCGTCTTCGGGGCGAACGCGTCCATCCGGTAGCTCGTGGTCGGCCCCACCGAACCGATCGGTTTTCCCGGCGGCGCCGGAGAAGGGCCAGCATAGTAAATAATCTGGCCCTCCAGCTCAACCGGCGGCTTCTCCCCCTTGGCCACGGCCTCCGTGAGTCTCTGGTGTGCCGCATCGCGAGCCGTATAGATGATCCCCGTGATGAGGACGCTGTCGCCGGCCCTTAATTTACCCACGACCTCATCTGTGAGTGGAGTCCGTATCTCTATAGCTGACATATCATACCTCCTTGAAAGATTTTATCCCTCCCGTGACTGTTTCGGGGCAGCCCCGTCGCAAAATACGTAGGTCGCGGTCAACCCCTGGAGTGTCTTGTTGTCCTCAATTTCATCATGCGGTATCAGCAGATACGACCACGGTTTGCCGCCGTGTTTGCGCTCGTGCTCCGTAGCGTACCTGCACCATTCCGCCGCGGCACTGGCCTTGGCTTGCACCTCTTCATCCGCTATCTCATTCGCGGCCTTCGGCTCACAAAGAAACTTCGCCGTCTCGGTCTCGACCACGAAATCCGGCTCGTAGGACGCCTCACTCGCGTAGTGAATCTGGAAGTCGCCTTTTGCGGGTTTGAACCATTTCAGGACATCCTTGTCGTTTTCCAGAATGACCGCGAAGCGACGCTCCGAGTCCGAATCGAACTTCTGGACCCGGTAAAGGCACTTCCCGAACCCGGCAAAGAGCATCTTGCGAATGTCCTGTTTGTTCGAGACCGGCGCGCGGAAATCCCGCTCGGTTTCCCCGGCGGGGGCCGAGTAGTTGTTGGGGCGCATCGTCGTGAAACCCTTGCTCACGTGCGCTTCATAAGCCGCCGCCTTCTCCTGGTAGTGTTCTTGCATCTGGGCGTGGATCATGCTCACCAATGCCTGCTTGTGGTACTGAACGCCATTCAATACCTCGTCCTCATTTTTTAGATATAACCGTAAATGCGCCACAACTTGCCCGGCCAGTTTGTAGAGCAGCCCCGCGTGGTCGTCGTAGCAAATGTCGTTGAAGTCAATAAGACCGCGCACGAGGTAGTCTTCGAGCTTCTCCTCCGGCACAATACCGGTGCCACTCAAGAGCCGATGCTGTTCCCGCCGGTGCAGTTCCTGAATAAGAATCTCGTTGTCCACCGGCTGAAGGCGGATGCCGTTGAGGTTAAGTCTGAACTCCCGATAGCCTCGCGTCACATCGCCCACGGGCTGGATCGTGATCCGGGGGATATCAATCGAAAGCTCGTTCCGGAGCATGATGGTCCTGGCCACGACCTCGGCCACATTGACTTTCTCCCCTACCCCTTCCAATTCTCCCTGGGCCGGGGTAATGATTTCCTTCACTTTCTCGACAATCTGTTTCTGAATTTCCGGCTTGGTCAGGTCGGACGAACGCGGCAGGCGTTCGTACTCACGTCGAATGACCTCCAGCGTGGCCTTCGCCGCCTCCTGTTGCCCGGGCGAATCGAAGAGGAGCCTTTGCTGGGAGGGCGCCCCCCCATTCTTTCTATACGTGGAAGTGGACTCGTTCATACGATTCACAATCTCCGGTTCGGCCACCACCACCTTGGACCGCTCGTCGTTGACGTAAACGACCTTCAGGCCACCCCGGATGACGGAATCCGGGCTATTGGCGTAATCCACAATCTCCTGAAACTTGTCGTGCGATACGATGGTCAAACGGTCCACCGCGCCCACGCCCGTCCGCTTTCCATAGGGCAGACGCAGACCGCGGCCGATGGACTGCTCCACGAGCGTTTTCGAGCTCGCAGCCCGGAGAGGGACTATGGTATAGAGGTTTGTGACGTCCCAGCCTTCCTTGAGCATGTTGACGTGGATAACGATTTCCGTCGGGTTCTCCGGTTTTTCCACGTTGATGAGCTGCTCGATGGTCTCGTCCTTCTCCTCGCCGCTCTGCTTCGAATGGACCTGGATAACTTTGCCCTTATAGCGGCCCTCGAAGAAATCCTTCTCCCCGATTGCATTCATGAGGGCGTCGGCATGACCGGTATCCCGCGCGATCACCAGCATAAAGGGCTTCACGATGGGCTTGCCGTTCTCTCGAGCGTAAACCTCCAGTTCGACTTTGGTGTTCTCGTGAATGCGAACGCCATCCTCGAGTTTCAGCCGCTCCAGCCCGGCCTCGTCATAGTTCCGGGCATCGAAGTTCTCGCGGGTCGCCACGGCGGGTTCCTTGACGAACCCATCCGTCATGGCGTTCGACAGCGGATAGCTGTAGATGACGTTCTGGAAAGGCTGGGTGCCGCCGCCGCGTTCCACGTGCGGCGTGGCGGTAAATTCCAGGCCCAGGATGGGCGCAAGCTCGCTGATGGCCTTCATCCCCGCCGATGCCCGATAGCGGTGGGACTCGTCCATGAGAAGCACAAGATCGTCCAGCTTCGATAGGTAATCGAAATAGCTCTGCCCGATGTATTCCTGAAGCCGTCGGAAACGCGGGACATTGCTTTTGGCCGCGCCCTTGGGCGTCTCGATGCTCGTGATCTTCGAGATGTTGAAGATATTGACGTGCACCCTCTCATCCTCGCCAAAGAGCGTCCTGGCCCTAACGCCGCGTCCGCTCTCATAGTTGTCGCCGGTGATGATCTCCGGCGGTTCGACCGCGAACTCGGCGATGCCTTGGAATACATACTTGGGTGTATTGGGAGTGAAGTCGGCGATGAGCTTGTTGTAGATGGTCAGGTTCGGTGCGAGCACGAAGAAGTGCCGGATGCCCTCGGCCTTGTAAAGGTAGGCGATGAACGCGCCCATGAGGCGCGTCTTGCCCACGCCCGTCGCCAGGGCGAAGCAGAGCGAGGGAAAGTCCCTTTCGAAGTCGGCGACTGTCGGGTACTCGGCTTGAATCGCCTTGAGCGTCCCGGCAATATCGGCGTTCTTCTCCATCGGGACGATGTCGCAGAGCCGGGCGAGAATCTCCAGCGAATCACGCTGGGGGGGCCGGAGGCTGAGGCGGTTGGCGATGGTGTTGACGTGCGGATTCATTTCGCACCCCTGTTCCGCTTCGGCGCGGAAAGCGCCCTCACCTCGCGCCGGAGTTCGGCCTGGAGTTCGGCCTCGCTCGGAAGATATAGTTTGTACCGGCTGGCGAATATCTTCTTCTGCTGATCTTTACCCAGCGTATATCGGACGACGGCATCGTTCTTGTCCGCGCAGAGAATCAGCCCCAATGTCGGATTGTCGCCCTCTGTCCGGCGTTCGCGGTCGTAGTAGTTAACATAAAGCTGGAGCTGGCCCAGATCCTGATGCGTGAGTTTGCTGGTCTTGAGGTCAATGATGATGTAGCACTTCAGAATGGTGTGGTAGAAGACGAGGTCGATGTAGAAGTGGTCGCCGTCCAGCGTAAGCCGTTCCTGCCGGGCCACGAAGGCAAAGCCCTTGCCCAGCTCCAGCAGGAAGATTTGCAGATTGCTGATCAACGCCTCCTCAAGATCGGTCTCCACCAGTTTCGGTGACTCCGGTAGGCCCAGGAACTCCATGACAACCGGGTCTTTGAAGACATCGGCCGGTCTCTGGACCTCGTGCCCCTTGGTTGCCAGTCGCATCAATCCTTTCTTGTCCCGGCTCAAGGCCAGACGCTCATAGAGAAGGCTGTTGATCTGCCGTTCCAGTTCCCGCGCTGCCCAGTTGTTCTTGATGGCTTCGATCTCGTAGAACGCGCGAGCCTCCGCCTTGTCCACGCGCAACAGCGTCCGGTAGTGCGTCCAGGACAGGTTGGGGTGCAGGAATCCTGGTTGCCAGGATTGGCTACGCGGCGCGTAGCCTTTCGTGATACCGCCAGCCAGCGGCTCTATCAGAAAAAGGCCGCGCTCCGCGTCGAAAATCGCAGGCGCGCTGGATTTCCGAGGCGGTGCGTCGGATTTCCCACGCGGCGCGTGGGAAATCTTCGGCCCATCGTCGCCAAGCTGGTTGCGAGATTCCCCACGCACTGCGTGGGGAATCCGGCTCTCGACAAGATTGGGGTAAGTCAGATAAAAGTCCCGAAAGTGTTCGAGGTTGTTGACCGAATAGCCTCTGCCGAAATCCTTCTCCATCCTGGTGGAAAGGTCCGCGATTAAGCGCGCGCCATAATCGGCTCTCTTTCCGCCCCTCTGCACTTCCTCCACGATCTCCCGTCCGATCAGCCAGTTGGCCACCACTTGGGTCGTGTTCACCGAGCGGGCCACGGTGCTTCTGGCGAAATCCAGTATCTGCCGGATGCGTTCATACATCTGCAACGATGGTTTCGATAAGCCTGTTTTTAGTTTCACGGTTTCTTCTCCTGCGGCGGAAGGTCAAAAAGCGATGGTTGCTGGATCTGCGCCCGCCGCTCTGCTTTCGTGCGTGTTTTCTTCTTTTGCTCATCCGCGGTCATCTGCGCAATCGGAGGTTCCTCTCTGATCGGCAGATTCTCAATCTCCAAGCTATAGTCGTCCTTGCCCCATTCGCAACGGGTCAGGACAGCCTTTGGAATTTTCTTCACCGTCAAATTGGGAAAATCGTCGAGGCTCTTTACCCGGAACGCCCCGCACATAATGAGGAGCGAGCGGCCTTCGCCCACCTCGTCCGAAAGCTTCTGTAGTTGCTCGCGGGTGAGCGTTTGAGTAGTCACATAGATGAAATCGTTCTCGGTGGAATGGCCGTGTTGCCAGTACACCGTCTCGCTCGGGGCATAGCTAAAGCCCTCCAGCTTGCAAATCGCCTCAGCCAGCATGGCGGGATTGTACTCCTTGCTGATGACCCAGTTGCCGAACTGGTCCTTCTCGAGAAGGGACGGCCCAAGGCGATAGTAGCGGAATCCGCCGCCGCCTTTCCAGCCCACGGCCCCCGTGATTCCGCCCTTGTCCTCGCCGTCGATGACCTTCTTCAGCCGCGGGATAATATGCGTGTGGCAGTGCTCGCCAAGTTCCACCATGATCCATCGGCGCCCCATCTTGTGCGCTACTGCTCCTGTGGTGCCTGAACCAGCGAAGGAGTCGAGGACCAAGTCCCCCGGACGGCTGCCCAGTTCGAGGATGCGCTGGAGAAGGCGTTCCGGTTTTGGGGTCGAAAACACATCTTCAGTATTGAAGGCAATGGCTTCTTTTTTCGCATCCTGGTTGTGGCCAACCTCTTCATGAAGCCAGATGGTTTTGCAGACAGCACCTTGCTTCACCTCTGAGAGAAACCGCTTGATTCGAGGAACATTGGTTCCCTTGGGACCAAACCAAATACGATTATCCTTTTTGTATTCTTCAAGTCGTTGTTTTGAAAGGCGCCAACAAGAACCACCTGGAGGATTTACTATTCGCCCAGAAGGAGTTGTAATAGAGTAATCATATTCTGCAGAATAAGTTTTTACATCAAGGCCACCAGACATCCATTTTCCACGAGGGTCGTTATCTGGATTTTTATAACGCGCGTTCATTTCATCAGTACGTGGCAAGGGAAAGGGCCTCCAGATTTCTTTGTTCTTTGCAAAAACTAAAATGTGGTCGTGGCTATCAGACAGCCACTTAGCATCATTCTGTGGTGAAAATTTCTTTTGCCAAATGGCATTTGCCACAAAGTGTTGTCGTCCAAAAACCTCGTCACATAGCACCTTCAAGTAGTGACATTCGTTGTCGTCAATGGTCATCCAAAGAGAGCCATCCACTGCAAGTAAACGATGGACAAGCTCCAACCGATCTCGCATGAGCGACAACCAAAGCGAATGCTCGATCCCGTCGTCGTATTGCTTGAACGCCGAGCCGGTGTTGTAGGGCGGGTCTATGAAGACGCACTTGATCTTCCCCGCGAACTCCTGCTCCAGCGCCTTGAGGGCGAGGAGGTTGTCGCCGAAGATGAGCCGATTGTCGAAAAGGTCGCTCTTGCCGGTTCGGAATAACGCGTGGTGGGACTTGGCCGGATCTTCGACAAGGATGCGCGGCTCCAGCTTCGGCCGGTTCTCCTTCCCGATCCAGGTTAGCTCTAACTTTTGCTTATTATTCATCGTTCAATTCCCATGCATGTCAGAGGCCGGCTTGCCTGCCACAGTCCCGATCTCTCCAGATTGATTATTCCGCTACTCTGTCAACTCGATTGAGTGATTATATCATCGTAGTCTTGTCACGATAACTTCAGTTGATGCAATATCGCACGGCACCGAAAAGCCTGTATGAGACAATAACCGGAAGTCGGACGATAATGCGCGGTGCGCACCAGATTGAGGCGATGGAGCACCTGACTGCGGCCACAACGAATCCGTACTGAGAAGATCTGCTTGGAAACAGAGGCTGAAATATGAACAACATCTTTCTCGCGATTAAAACCATTGAGATGCCCAATTCGAGGATCGCGGTAATCGTGCGGTTCAACTCGCTCGTTCTCTTGGTAGGTAATTTGTACATCTCCATTGACCCTTAGAACGGTGCCAACTCCATAATTCATAAGGACTCCGCTTCCCAATAATTTAAACCCAATCCATGGAGGGTCAGGGATCTCCGGCTGCGGGTCACTGAAACGCATCTCAGCCTCAAGCCGCATATTGGACTGCTCTCCTGTATGAGCAAGGGCAAAAGAATGTCAGAAGATAAAAGGCGCACCGAACTCCAAACCCCCATCGGGCCTTTGATAGCGGTGACACAACGGCGGTGTAATAAGCAGCTCTGCGTGCTTTGGGTATTCGAAAGGGAACGCAGGAGGGCGTGGGTAACGCGTGACTTCGGAGAGAGGCAAAGTCGAAAGGCTCCAGATAAAAGCCTGCTCAGCCTGGTTTCTGAGATTAGCAAGCCCTGAGGGACTAAGTGTGTACCGGAGCACCCTCGCCGGCAGAAGGTTAAACGGAATAGGTTTTGCGCTACACGCATTTTGGAGTACAAGAACCTGGGGACGCAAACGCCATGCGGCAGCGACACCAAGCTCCATCATGACCGATGGATTTTCTCTCGTGACGTCGAAGATTAAGAGTTCAGCATGATACAGAGCGTTCCAAATTTCATCGTGAATAATGCTCGGTCTTGTAGAAGTTATCGCCCTTTCAAGATGGCCTTGTGCGCCAGCAACACGACATGCTGTTTCCAGTGCGCTTCGCAACTGGACTTCGACGAGTTCAAATTCGGGATCGGAGGGTGAAAGAAAGTACGCATTGATCCGGCCTGGACTCATTTCGAAGGGGGTGGGTCTTGGAAGATTATCATTCGGCCAAACAGTCATCGCGGAACCTCTCCTCTACAAGCAGCTTCTCATATTTAGTCAGACCATCAGAACTATCCGGGATTTCCGGATAGTTGCTCCAGATCTCAACTCGCCCTCCTCTCAAATATCCTATAAATGATTATTGACGGGCCGAACGACTTTCTGGAATAGATCTCAATCTATTCATGCTGGAGCGGGTTAAACCCACGCTACGATTTTGACACAGTTAGAATCCTTACCGTCTCAGGACAGGAAACTGTGCGTTTTGGCTTTCGGCATCTCCTTCACGCTCTTGAAAAATTCCGTCTCTGTGATTTCTGTCGGCCATTCGAGCCTCGCAAAAAATTCGTACCGGTTTTCCGGCAGTTTCCGATAGCTAATCGCTCGCAGATAGAGCAGGTAATTGATGTCCCGTATCAAGGCCTTGTACGGGTTCTTCAACGGCTTGTAGATTGCGGCCGTCCGCTCCGCCAAGATCTCCAGCATCATTGAGTCCACACTCAGAAGCAGTTTCAGTACCTCAATATGTCTTTCGGCAATGACACGCTTTCTCGTGGTTCGCAGACGATTGAATAAATTGAACATAACGTCGCGGAACAGGGCTCTGGCAACATTCTTTCGGATCTCGGCGAACAGCCGGTTGCATTGGGTTTCTATGCCTTTTAGTCCAAAAACCAAGAAGGGTGTCATGTCGTTACCCGCGGCGCGAACCTCGGCCAGCGACTTCAGGTAGTTGTTTTTCTCTTCGTAGTAATAGTTGGACATTGCAATGAAGAGGGTATCTCGCAGACCCACTCTCTGCAACATCAATGCCTCCATGGCGCGCGCTGTCCGTCCGTTGCCGTCACAAAATGGATGCATCGCGGCAAAGTGGTAATGAAGCGCCAGTGCCTGGATAAGCGGATCGTGTCCTCGGAATTCGTTTTGGACCGAATCACACAATGCATTGAACGCCGCTTCGCACTCCTCGCCGCCTTCGGCGCCGCGATGTGATGGCGTTCCGAACGTAACATTTACGTCCTTCCGCCTCAGTTCGCCCGGTGCACAATGGTCGTCGTCGGCGCCGGTGATAATCATTCGGTGAACTTCGCGGATCAAGTTATTGTTTACGGGGCGATCCGCCGGCAACTTGGCGATCCAACGATATGTAAGCACGGCCGCCGCGGCCTGCCGCTGGGAACGTGTGTGCAACTGCTCGGGCGTCTCGGCCATGGCTGCGTCCAGTTCCTTCTCCGTGAAATCTGCCCCTTCTATGCGCGAAGTTCCGGCAACCTCCCGCTTGAGTTGAACAACCTGCAACTGGTCGATCCAGCTTCGCTGGTAGGGGATATTGGTTAGGGAAAGTATCGCCGCCTTGGCGGCCATGAGCGGATTCGCTATCTTTGTAAAATCGTATCTGATCCAATTGTCTGGGATTTCGTACTTAATCATGTCACTATTATAGCAGATTTCATTTCCGCATCAATGCCAATATTGACTAGCTGTATCTATTTGCATAATAGTCTGTTATAGCTTACATTAATCTGCTTTGAACTCATTCATAGTCACCATCATTTCCAACTCGTTTCCTGCAAATCCTCTGCCTTTAGCTGTCAGTTGATGCTTCTGCAATGAGCTTCTCGGTTTGCCAGAAATGGGAGATTCCAGCCAGTTATAATCCTCTTCCGAGATAAGTGCAAGATCCTGTTTCCACCTGGCAATAGAATCAATCGTTTTCCAGTAGGCCAGTAGCCATTCACGATGTAAAACCCAATGAGCGATCTCGTGTGCCAAAGAATACCTATAAAAACTAGTTTGATTATTGTATTGGTTGGCATCAACCGAAATAATAAGCCGGTCGGAACACAAACCAATTTGAGCAGGTGTTCCACATTCATCGTGAACTCCTGCCACAATCCTAAGTTCTATCCCTAAATCAAACTCCGCAATCTCCTCAATATCCAGAGGATAGCTGCGCTCTGCCAAATGATACTCATCGGCAAACCCATCAGCCTTACCCGCAATCTGCTCCCATGTGAGATACGGGCGTTTGGGAAGTTGTAGCATAAACTACGCCCTTCGCAGTTTTTCCACTAATCGATCAAGTTCTTCTGGCGTCGGACGTTGCCTCCGCAACGTGCGGAAAAAAATTGGCAGCATCTTTATCACTTCCTTGTCGGACAACAAGTCGCGAGGAATAATTCCCCTATCCGCTGCAGCCAGATCAGAGAACCTATACCATTTGTCAGTGCCCTTTTTAATCTCAAGCGCCGCGGCATAGCGCTCCAGAATGTCGCTGTCCTGCGGTGGCGGCCAGATACTCCGCTCTATCTTGCTGATGTTTCCCGGATCGGCCTGCGCTCGCTTACAGAACTCCCGTAATGTGATCCTCTTCTCGAATCTGAGCGCTTTAAGATACTCCCCAAAATGTTGGAAGGCCCCCTTTCCCCCCTTCACAAATCACCTCCTCATGTTGTAATGTTGTAATAACACTACAACATATTTTGTATTAAATCAACAACAATTTCCCTACATATAGCCACAAAATCACGCAATGTGTTTGCCGAGTCAGCCCATGCACACTTTCAAAGCACACGCACCCCATGCCTGTACGCATGGCAGCAAATATTCACGGCAACCGGCATGCCGGCGATGTGCGTCGCAAAGTCATTCACATGAACCGCAAGCGCGGTAGTGGTGCCTCCCAGCCCCTGGGGTCCTATTCCTGTCTTGTTGATTTCCTCAAGGAGATCCTCCTCAAGCTTCGCGAGATCCTCCTTTGTGCTCTTTCCCCCGAGCGGCCTCGTCAATGCTTCTTTAGCCATTATCGCCGCCTTTTCAAATGTCCCCCCGATGCCAACGCCTACCACGATCGGGGGGCAGGGATTCCCTCCCGCCTTCTTCACGCACTCGACCACGAAATCCTTAACTCCCTTGTATCCCTCCGTCGGTTTCAGCATCTTCACAAAACTCATGTTCTCGCTGCCGAATCCCTTGGGGGCGACGGTGATCTTGACCTTGTCCCCTGGAACTATCCGCGTATGGATCACCGCCGGTGTGTTATCACCGGTGTTGCCCCTTGCGATCGGATGCTTCACGACAGATTTTCGTAGATACCCTTCTTTATACCCCTGCCGCACACCCTCATTCACCGCTGATTCGAGGTCGCCGCCGACAAGGTGCGCCTCCTGTCCTATCTCCAGAAAGACGATCGCCATCCCCGTGTCCTGGCAGATGGGGAGCCTCTCTTCCCGTGCGATACGCGCGTTCTCGAGGAGTGTTTTGAGCACTTCCTGGCCGACTGAGGACTTTTCACTTTTGAGTGCTTTTTTGAATGCTTCAAGCACATTCTCATCTGCGATGATATTTGTCTCGATACACAATTCCTTCACCGCACGGGTAATTTCCTTGACGTCAAGTTCTCTCATGGCCCCCTCCATAACCGACCTATTACCATCCTTTACACTTTTATGATGCGGATTTCTCATCTATATGGTACTATTATAATATAAGTTTATCCGCAAAATGCAAGGGAGGAGTATGTTATGAAAAACCCCGCGCGTATCTTCCTCAATATGTGCCTTGTGTTATCCATCACCGTTACTGCTGTTCAGTCAGCCGAGAAATATGTGACCACCACGGGGAGCAATAGCCCCGGCGGCGGGACGCAGGAAAATCCATGGGCTACCATTAAATATGCCCTCTCGCGTGTGAGCGGATCCGTAGATGACCCTGTGACCATATGCGTCGCACAGGGGACATACTACGAGTACGAGATTAGCATGAAACCATATGTTTCAATATACGGTGGATATGATCCCTCGACATGGGAGAGAAATATCATCGCTTATCAGACAATCGTCGATGGGCAATATGGTGCCGGATCAGATCCCGATATTTTTAACGGCGCAGACAACGCTGTCCTGGATGGCCTGACTATTCAAAACTCTACTGATGATGGCGTCGACTGCAATACAAAATCCCCTACAATCACCAATTGTCATATTTTGCAATGTATTAAAGGCAATGGTAGAGGGATCGCTGGGGAGACCGGGGTACCGATCATTCGTAACAATATTATTGAAGGAAACAGATATGGAATAGAAAGTCACCTGCAATCTCTGGGTACCGTAATCATAGAAAATAATTTGATTATCGGATCAATCACTTATGGTATATATGTGTCCTCAAACGCGCGTATAATAAATAACACCATTGACAATAATATAAGCGATAATATTTACGTTGGCTCCGGAGGCACTGCTGTCCCCACGATGTTGATTCAGAACAACAATATCACCAGAAGTCACAGCGATGGGATCTATATCAGTACCAGTATCTTAGCCACAGGGATAACTATCAACTATAACAATGTGTGGGCCAACCAGAGTGAAAATTATCGGGGGCTTGCTGCCGCTGGCAAAAATGATATATCACAGGACCCTAGATACGTACTTCCTCTCCCGCAAACAGGTTCCTCGACCGATTATGATTACCACCTGAAATCAAACTCACCTTCGAGAGACAAGGGAACTAACGATGGTGCGCCTGAGGATGACCTCGATGGGAACCCGCGACCTCGAGATGGGAAAACAGACATTGGCTGCTATGAATACCAACCGCCCCCGCCGACTCCAACTCCGCAACCGCCTCCGCCACCACCGCCGTTTGAAGTGCGCGTGAACAGCAATTCACTGTCAACCGGAGGACCTTTTAGAGTTGATGTGACAGTACCTCCCTGCGGCCAGGCTTTCGATGCGTGGGGTGTGATCAAAGGGCAAGGAGTGTTGTACTCTTTTGTCCTCAACAAACCCGGTCAGCTCAGGAGGGGCGCTGCTCCTCTGATACAAGGAGTGTCTCGCTTATCAAATGTATATGAGGGCTGCCTCTGCAATTTGCCTGCCATTCCCGCAGGGGCTGAGGGCCAGTACTCCGTTATCGTCGGTCTTGTCTCCACGGGCGTCAAACCAAGAAGTATCAATGACACCCTACCCGGCTACGCCGATCAAGAGCAGGTCACCGTAGGTCAGTAGACGTTGTATATAATTCCTTCCCTTTAAAGAAATTACAGAAGAATCCGTCCCGCTGCGGAGAAATTAATACTCAACGGCCGGAGGGTGTTGGAGTTGCCTGCAACGTCTACAACTTCTATCGGGCCACTGAGAAATCTACCCGCGCGATATTGCTGAAGAGATCCCGCAGTGTGCCCTGGGGCGGTCTGTAGAGCGCCGCGGAGAGGGCGTAGCTACCCGGCATGACGTTCGGCGGCACAGGGAAGCTGAAGAGGCTGCGCATCGGCGTCTGCCGCAGCGTGACATTCCTGTAGACAGGCACCGCAGCACGGCTCCATGAGCCGCGCCCCGTCAGGTAGAAGCGCAGACCGCCGGGCACTTCTGCCCAGAAGAAAAGATCACCTGTGTGGGTGTAGGGGAAAGTGCCCTTTTGAATCGCGTAGCTGACATGGAGGACGGAGGAACCCGCCGTGTAGCTGCTCGCATCAGTGGAGAGCGTGATTGTGGGTCCCCCTGTTACGGAGACCAGGGCTCCGCGCGGGTTGTTCGCTACTGTCGGGCGTACGCCGCAGCCGATGGCATACACCTCCTCCTGCGTTTTATAATTTCCGAGCGCGTCGTGGATTTCGAATATGCTCTTGCCCGTGGACCATTGCCCGCTGCCCACGATGATCTCATCATAATCCTTCGGCGCTGCTCCCCCCGCTCCTATCTCCTCAGAGATAATGTTGCCCGCCGCGACCCATATCTCTCCCTTTGTCTGATAGCGGGTAAAAGTATTGAATGACCGCAGCAAATCGCCCTGGCCGTTCAGGACCAGCACACCGGAGACTCCCACCACCCCCACCCCCACAATGATCTCCTCCCCGCTCTCGGGGGCCACATCCCCGCCCGCCACCGAAAAACCGCTCAGGAAGCTGGCGCCCAGGTAGCGGCTGAGGTCGAGCACCCTGATGAGGCTGCCGTCGACACCGCTGTATATCAGTATCGTCGGAGGCCCTGCCTTTAAATAGGGTATGCCGCGCGGT
>JAPLCX010000024.1 GCA_026392035.1 Candidatus Auribacterota bacterium
TTTGAACATGGGTACTGCGGAATGCGTTTTTCATGCTTAATGGATACTATATTACATACATGCGCACAAGCAAAAAAAGAGAAAAAATACATACCCCCTGTTTATCACTCTACCCTACCGAAACTGACCCATTACAAAATAACGCTGGAAGAAATACATATTCTGAGTGATAATACTTCTGCTTGGAATTTGTTTACCGCCTCGCAACCAACGCGGCGATCATAAAGGAGAAACCCTATGCTCACCGCTGGCGAATACTATCGCGACCCAGAGGTCCAGGAGCGGATCGCCGAATACTGCGGAGGGAGCGCCCAGGAACCCGAGCTGTGCACCGCGGAGTACCTCGTCGGCTACGGGGAGGCCCTTATCGGAACCCCCGCGCGGGAACCGTACCTCTCAACGCCTAAGGCCGGTTTCCACTATATTTTAGAAAATGGGCTGGATGTATTCCGCTCCCTCTGGGATCGCGTCCACACCCTCGGCGTCCTGGATGTGGAATATTTCAACATGGACTACCCCGGGGAGGTGTACTTAAACCAGGTCGGCGTCTTCAAGAAGCTGGAGCCCGTCTATCGGTCTATCCTGGACGTCTACACGCGCTATGGCATTCAACCCATGGTGTTGATGACCGGCCAGGGATACCATTTCTCTTTCCAGATCCAGTCCGGGACAAAGACCGATCTCACGCTCGAAAGCCTCGGCCACCTCATCGATTCCATCGAGGGGAAATACGGGGCCGAGCTGAGCAAGCGGTACAGAAAGGTCTCTCCCCGCCACGGGCGCTCATTCGACGGCATGGGCAGGGTCATGGAGTTCCTCGCCCACCAGATCATCGGAGCCGCCGCGAGCCAGACGCGAATGCCCATCATGATGACCGATGTGGCCGTCGGGAAGACGGGGCGCGGGGGTCGCGAAGCCGTGTCACTCGACCTCTCCTGCTTCGGCGATCCCATCTACATGAGGGACCTCCGCTGCGCCTTCTCCACCCACCAGAAGCACAAGGTCCAACGCCACAAGGTAGGCGAGGCCATTTCGCAGGGCACCCCCATCCAGGTGGCCGTGCCGCGGGGCAAACTCACGCTTGAGGAATGCCTCTGCCTCCGGCGTCATTTCCGCAACGCCGCAGAGTACGCGGGAAAAACGTACTGTTTCATCCCCGATTTCACGGTCGATTTTAAAAAGGTGATCGATGACTACCAGCAGTCCAAACTGTTCCGCTTCCACCAATGGTTTGACAGCCAACAGCAGGATCCATGGAGCGAATGGGATACAACCTATCGCGCATTTGATATACGCGTCCTCCCCCCGTGTGTCCAGCACTCCCTCCGCGTCCCGAACGACAACCTTCTCAAACCCACCAACCTCCAGACCCTGACCCGCTGTCTCCTCGCGCTGGGATGGCATCCCCAGCACATCGCCGGCCTCGTGCGCTCCAAGTGGGAGGGCAGCTACGGCTGGGGGCCGAACAGGTGGGACCACTTCGACGCGGGCTCCAGGTCGTCCTTCTACGTCCGTCTCTTCGCCGGACTGATTGCCGCCGAGGTCGACATGATGATCGACCACAACTGCATCTCGCACAAGGAGAAGGGGTACTGCTGGCAGCCAAACTGCGGTTACAGCCTGGGGATCTACCGCTGGAACGGAAAGTTCTGAACCCGCCATGCGAATGCTCAGCGAGGTAATGTCTGAAAAGGATTTTGAGGCGGTTCAGAAATACTACCGGAACGAGGCCGTACGCGCGAGGATCGCCGAATTCTGCGGCGGGGAGGAGTTCAGCTGCGAGTACCTCGTGGGCTTCGGGGAATCCCTTGCGAGGCAGGGCTACCGGCGCCCCCTGAAACTGGCCGACCGGGCCGGGCTCCCCGGTCTGATGGACGAGGCGTTGGACCTGTTCCGCTCCGTATGGGATACCAGCGCCACTCTCGCCATCTGGGACGTTGAATATTTCAACCTGGACAGTTGGACCGGCCTCTACCGCAACCAGCTCGCGCACTTTGAGCTGATGGAACCGACGTACCGGGTGATCGAGGGTCTCCACAGGCGCTACGATGTCCGCCATCTCACCGACACCACCTCTTCAGGGTACCACTTCGTTTCACAGATCCCCTTCTCCTCGCGCGTCCACGCGAAGCTGGAGGCAATCGGTCATCCCGAAAAAAGCCTCCTCCAAAAATACGCCACCGTCCCCGGAGGAGACAACAAACGCAGAAGGCCGCTCCCCGAACGCGATGCGAAAGGCTACAGCGGCATAGGGCGTCTGATGGAGTTCCTGTGCCACCGCGTCATCAGGGAAACACGGAAGAAAAGCCCGATTCCGGTGTCGATCTCCGACGCCTCCGCGGGACACAGCGAGCGCGGACGCGAGGGGATGAACCTGGACATCACCCAGTACGCGGATCCCCTCTACATGCGCGACATCCGCACCTCATTTTCCACGCACCAGAAGCACAAGGTGTATGTCGGGCTCGTCGGCCAGGAGACGGCCCGCAAACTGCCCGTCTATGCCACCGTCCCCCGAGACAGGCTCTCGCCGGGGGCGCTCTTCGAAATCAGGAGCGATCTCGGAAGGGCGGCCGAATACGCGGCCCACACCTCATCAGTTATACCGGATGCCGCACAGGGGTGGGAACGGGTGATTGACGACTATCGCGCCTCCCCCCTCTACGCGTTCCATCAGGATTTTGATTCGGTGGAACACGATCCCCCCTGGAAATGGCCGCAGACCTACCGGAAGCTCGACCTGAAGTCAATCCCCCCGTGCGCCGCCAATCCTATCCGCAACGCGAATCCCGGCCTCCTCGTTCCGACGAGCATCCAGACGGTCTGCCGCGTGCTCTTCAGCTACGGCTGGCACCCGAAACATATCGGGGGGCTGATACGCTCTCACTACGAGCAGCCCCAGGACTGGGGCGTTAACTGGTGGAAATACCACGCGGAGACCAGGGCGAATTTCTGGGCGCGCGTCTACTGCGGCATGCTGGCGACCGGCGATGACCCGATGGTTGACTTCAATTGTGTCTCCCACGCGGGAAAGGGATTCTGCCCATCCTCCTGGTGCGGCTTCAATCTGGAAGGCCGCCGGGAGGCAATAATCAATAGAGTTGGAACAGGATAAACGCCAATAAAAAAATAGCAACAGGATACACGCAGATGAACGCAGATAAGAAAGGAGATACTGATTATAAATATGCTGATGTAACGCATGGGATTATAAACGCAGCATTCGAGGTTCAAAACACTTTGGGGTGCGGCTTCCTCGAAAAGGTTTATGAGAATGCTCTTGTTTATGAGATGGAGATGAGGCATTACAAGGTTGAGCCACAGAAGAGTATAAATGTTCACTATAAAGGCAGGCTTGTAGGGGATTATACGGCGGACATTATCATAAATGATAAAGTGGTATTAGAGCTGAAAGCCGTTGAACAGATAACAAAAATACACAAAGCACAGCTTATAAACTATCTCAAGGCGACAGGGTACCAAGTGGGGCTGATCCTCAACTTTGCAAAGCCCAGACTGGAATATGTGCGATTAGTGCTGACGGATTTCCCACCCTCCGAAAACAAATCATAACCGATCTGCGTGTATTTGCGTGCATCCTGTTTCATATCCTCTTATACTCTCGATCTATCTGTATCTGCGTGCATCCTGTTCCTTGCACATCGTCACGAGACCATCGCTGTTGTTTCCAGGGATCCGCGTTGTTGCTGTATCCGTACCGCTCCCAGTAACCGAGCTTCTCGCGGTCGAGGAGGACAATCCGATTCACCCACTTGGCTGACTTGTACGCGTAGAGGCTCGGCACCACCAGGCGGACGGGGCCGCCGAACATGTGGGGAAGCGGTTTCCGCTGATACTCATCTGCGAGGATCACATCGGGCAGTGTGGCCACTGCGAGCGAGATATTCGTGGAGTAGCCGCCGTAACACTCGACAAAAACATGCCCCGCCTCGGGCGTGGGGCCGGCCATCGTCAAGAGATCGGCGAGCCGGACGCCGCGCCACCTGCATTCCCGCACGCTCCACGTCGTGACACAGTGAAAATCCCTGATCGATTCAATGTGCGGGAGGGTGCGGAACTCCTTGAGGTCGAACTCGAGCGTCCGCGCCACCAGGCCGTCCACGCGCAGCATCCAGGCGCCTTCATCAATCGCGGGGCGACCCCCGGCGCTGTATTCCACGAGCTCGCCTACCCAATGCTGCCCTGGAGGCAGGCGATCCGCCGCGTGCCGAGGCGCGCTCGCTCCCGCAGGTACTCCGATCTTTTTGCCGCGGAGCTTCCATACCGTCCCCACCCCTGCCGCCCCCGCGAGTGCCGTCAGAAACCGGCGCCTGCTGAGCTTCCTATTATCAGACATAGATCATACCCCCGTATTTCGGCCCACTAATTTTTGTAGCTGACACTTAAGTGTCGGCTACGGCTGTGGATAAGTGCGCGAATCTGCGGATAAGTTAAAATTGTAATACTAAGCGGCAGAAATAGTTATCTTCTCCCCATCCCTGATGCTCCTCAGCAGCTTCACCGGCGCGCTCGTTTTTCCCACAATGACGACCGGGCTCGCCGGGACGGGATCAGTACCGGAGCTCGCGGGCGTGGGGCCGAAGAAGACACAGAGGCACTTCCCCTGGGGCCAGTACCCTACATCCCCGACCTTCACGGTCATTGTCTGTCCATCCCGCGGGCAGGAGATTCCTATATCGAAATAGATCTCATCCCCCCAGGTATTCACCTCTGACGAGAGCGGCAGCTTTCCGCCGATCACCTTCGCCGCGGGACTGCTGTTCAACTCTGCCTCGAACGATCCTGACCCAGCCTTGAACATTATCTTCATCCAATCCTCCTTTTAATGCCATTGCTTTTATCAATTGACACACAGCATATCAAAAATAATTTTTTTAGAACCGCGGATTTCGCTGATGAACGCAAATAAACTTGAGGACAAGGAAGGCGCGGTATTATGTAGAAGGGGAATGAGAAAACATTCGCTTGTTGACAGAACCAACTTTAATGGGTGTGAAAAGTCAAGAATAAAGATGGGAATACCCCAAAAAGCTTACAAGTAGGGCGGCACTCCTGTTACAGCCGAGCCTCAGGAGCCTCAGTTCCCAGTTATTATTACCAATCTATTATTTTTTACCATAATCCTTATCTGAAAGTCAACAAATTTCTTTACTATTTTGTAATGGGTCAGTTTCGGTAGGGTAGAGTGATAAACAGGGGGTATGTATTTTTTCTCTTTTTTTGCTTGTGCGCATGTATGTAATATAGTATCCATTAAGCATGAAAAACGCATTCCGCAGTACCCATGTTCAAA
>JAPLCX010000025.1 GCA_026392035.1 Candidatus Auribacterota bacterium
GGCATGAATCTGGCCACGGCGGCGAAGAGAATCTGACCAGGGGCGGGAGGGGAAGTCTCTTTCAGGTATGAAGGGGGAGATAATAGCCGGTGCTCTCGCGTATACAATCCGAAAAATACTTTTTCAGGAGACCCTAATTAAGTGAGAGCAGGATATACGCCATGAACAAGCTGGCATGCATCATCCTCGCCGCAGGCGAGGGCACCCGGATGAAGAGCGGGTACGCGAAGGTAGCGCATCCCCTCGCGGGCAAACCGCTCATCCGTTATGTCGTTGAGGCGGCCAAGGCGCTCGAGCCGGAACGGATTGTGGTTGTCATCGGCCATGGCGCTGAACGGGTGAAAACGGTGGTGGGGGGTGACATTGATTTTGTCGAGCAGCGCGAGCAGCGTGGGACCGGCCACGCCGTGATGCGGGCAAAAGAAATCTTTGCCGGCTACCAGGGGGATCTGCTCATCCTGAGCGGCGATGTCCCCCTGATTACGGCGGAGACGCTCCGGAAGCTTTTGGAAACCCATAGGAACGCCGCTGCGGCCTGCACGCTCCTGTCTGCGGTGGTGAAGGATCCGAGCGGTTATGGCCGGATCATACGGCGCGCCAACGGGAAACTACTCAAGATCGTCGAAGAGGAGGACGCCTCGCTTTTCGAAAAGGCGGCTGAGGAGATCAACGCGGGCATTTACGTATTCAGCGCCATCCGCCTCTTCCAGGCCATCGAGAGGCTCTCGCCAGAGAACCGCCAGCAGGAATTTTACCTCACCGATGTGGTGGGTATATTTGTCGGCGAGGGCGCGCCGGTGGAGGCGGTCCAGGTGGATGACGCCCGCGAGGTGCTCGGCATCAACGACAGGGAAGAGCTGGCGAGGATTGAGAAGATCCTCCAGCAGAAAATCCAGAGCGCGCACATGCTCAACGGCGTGACGATTGTGGATCCGGCGAACACCTATATCGAATCCGCGGTGAGCATCGGGCGGGACACGATCATCTATCCGTTCACGGTCATAGAGGGAGAAGTGCGAATCGGCGCCGACTGCCGGATAGGTCCGTTCAGCCACATCCGCGGAGTCACGGTGGTGGAGGACGGCGTGGAGATAGGCAACTTCGTCGAGGTCAAGACCTCGCTGATCGGCGGCGGCACGAAAGCCAAACACCTGAGCTACATCGGCGACGCCACGATTGGGAGAGAGGCCAATATCGGCGCGGGCACCATCACGGCCAACTATGACGGAAAGGCGAAACACAAGACGGTGATCGGCGATCATGCATTTATCGGGAGCGGGACGACGCTGGTCGCTCCGGTGAAGGTTGGGAAGGGGGCGATCACCGGGGCGGGGTCGGTCGTCCTGAAAGGACGGGACGTCCCTGACGGTTCGGTCGTCGTGGGGATACCCGCGGCGCCGCTGAAGAAGAAACGAAAATAGGAACGCGTAAGAACTACAGAGGAGATACGACAATGGCACGATTGAAACTGAAGGCGCAGGTGAGGGACGAACGCGGGACCAGGAGATCGAAGAGGCTCAGGGGGCGAGGGGTCATCCCCGCCGTCCTCTACGGGGTGGGCCAGGAGAGCATCTCCCTCGGCGTGGAAAACAAGGAGCTGTTGAAGGTCCTGCGCGGCAAGGGAGGCGAACACGCGATCGTTGACCTTCAGGTTTCGGGCGGCGCGCTCGAGCAGCCGCTCGAGAAGACCGCGATCGTCAAAGAGGTCCAGCGCGATCATATCAGGGACGGCATCCTCCACGTTGACTTCGCCGCGATCTCATTGACGGAGAAACTGGTGGTGAAGGTGCAGATTGTCGACTCCGGGGAGCCGATCGGGGTGACGCAGGGCGGCGTGCTCGAGCACATTATAAGGGAACTTGAAGTGGAGTGTTTGCCGAGCGATCTGCCCGAGCATATCACGGTTGACGTCTCAGCCATGAACATCGGCAACAGCATCAAGGTCGGGGAGATCACGGCGCCCCCTGGAGTGAAAATCCTTGCCGACCCGAACCTCACCGTCTTCACGGTGTCCATGCCGAAGGTTGAGAAGGTTGAGGTCCCCGCGGAAGAGGTTGCCGCCGAGGCTGTGCCGGCCGAGGGCGAGGAGCAGAAGCCGGAAGAGGGCAAGGAAAAGGAGCAGGCCAAGGGCAAGGAGAAGGAAGAGCCGAAGGGCAAAGAAAAGGAAAAAGCGAAGGGGAAGGAGTAGCCTCTCCGCCAGAAAAGCAGTGGAGAGTGGAAAACATTGGGATAGGGATTTTCGTTCACTCTTTACTATTCACTGTCCACTTGTCACTGCAGTGATGGGGGAAGGGAGAAAAGGTGCTCCTGGAGCATTGTTCTTTATACTTTACACTTTGGGCTGTTGTTAACCTCTCCGCCAGCAGATGGAATGGTGTGCCCCTGAGTTATGAAAATTGTGTTCGGGCTGGGTAACCCCGGCGAGAAGTATCGCGGCACGAGGCATAATGTGGGCGCGGACGTCATAAACCGCCTGGCGGCACGGGCGGGAATCGAGCTCAGGAGGAAGTGGCGGATGCGCGCGTGCGTGGGGAGGATGCGAATCGGCGACCATGCGGTCACCGTGGCCACGGCCCGCACCTTCATGAATCTGAGTGGGGCGACGGCGGCCGCGCTGCTGAGATGGCAGGAGTGCGATCCTGAGGATCTCCTCGTGGTGAGCGACGATATCGCGCTCGAGCTCGGCAGGATCAGGATTCGCAGGGAGGGGAGCTCCGGGGGGCATAAGGGGCTTGAGTCAATCATCGGCGCGCTCGGAACTGATAATTTCGCCCGCCTCCGCATCGGCGTGGGACGCGCGGGCGAGGATTGGGTCGGACACGTCCTCGGGAAATTCTCGAGGCAAGAGAAACGCTTTGTCGAGGGTGCCATGGATATGGCCGTGTCAGCCATTGATGAAATAGTCGTCAGTGGGCTCGATGCGGCAATGAACAAGTTCAATAGCATGGTTGAGGGTTGAACGTGTGTCACAGTGGCAGTGCCGCGCGTATCCCTGCCTGCTGGCAGGTAGGCGCGTTCATCCGCGGCGAAATTTTTAATCTGAGTTCCACCCACTGCAACTGACGTATTTCGTCGGTGGTTGCTTTGGACTTGTTGACTGAGCGTGGTTGTGGTAGGATGCACCATCGCCCAGTTGAGGGAGTTCCAGAGGGGAGAAAGAGAGGAGTGACGGTTGAAATCATATGAAGCGATGGTAATAATCAGGCCGGATATTCCCGAGGATCTGGCCAAGAAGGTTGTTGAGGGAATTTCGAGCGAGATCTCAAAGATCGGAGGGAAGATCGCTGAGCACACGCTTTCCCCGAAGCAGCGTCTGAGCTACACGCTCGCCAAACACAACGACGGCTACTGTCTCTGCCTCCGCTTCGAGGCGAAGCCGACGGAGCTGGAAAACCTCACGCAGCGATTCAGCCTCAATCAGGACATTCTGCGGCACCTGATTACAAAACGCAACCAGCGCGCCCCCCGAGCGCATCGTCCCCGAGGGGGGATGGGGCCGGTGTGCGCGCCCGCATCGTCCGGTGCAGACCAGTGAACATGCCCGCACGCTGACGAGGACGCTGAGTGGACGGGTGGTCACGCAGCGATTCATGACCTCGGTGCGCTCAGCGGCGTGCGGTGAGACGAATGGCAGAGGGGAGGTACAAAATGGCAAGCTTGAACAGGGTTTTTCTGATCGGTAATCTCACGAAGGACCCGACGCTGCGCTACACACCGGGTGGCGCCGCTGTCGCTGATCTGAGCCTTGCGATCAACAGCACCTTTGTGAATAAAGCGGGCGAGCGGAAGGATGAGGTCTGCTACGTTGACATTGTGACGTGGGGCCGGCAGGCGGAAACGGCGGCAGAGTACCTCACGAAGGGCTCGCCCATTTTTGTTGAGGGGCGCCTCCAGCTCGATTCCTGGGAAACAGGTGAGGGAGAGAAGAGGAGCAAGCTTCGCGTGAGGGCCAACCGCGTTCAATTCCTGGGGAGGGGCAAGGCGGGAGCGGCGCGTCCGGAGGCTGAAGCGATTGATGAGCCTGCTGCCGCGGCTGAGCCGGCTGGGCCGGGGGAGGGCGGCATTGAGGACGCTTCCATGCCGGATGAGGGCAAGGAGGGGGATGTGCCGTTCTGATGCGCTCGCGCCGTGTCAGTGGATACCAATTTACGTGAGTGAGCATGGATGACGCGGGTGCTCGTAAAGAGTGCAGCGTCTTTCTACGAAAGGATGCCGGGAACATATGAGAGGGGAAGAAACGGAGCGGAGGGCCAGGGGGCCGAAGGAGCTGAAGGGGGCGAAGGGGGAGAAGGGGCCGCGCGTGCCGAGGGGGATGGCCTTCAGGAGAAAAAAGAAGTGCAGGTTCTGCATGGATAAGGTAACCGAGATAGATTATAAGGACATCGGGTTGTTGAGGAAGATGATCACAGAAAAGGGGAAGATTCTCCCGAGCCGAATTACCGGGACCTGCGCGAGGCACCAGCGGCGCATCGCCATAGCGATCAAGAGAGCGCGCTTTGTCGCGCTGATCCCTTACGTCGCGGAGTGATCTACTGTTGAATCCATCGGAGCATTGAGCATAGTGCAAAAAGAAATTATTCTCATGCAGGATGTTCCCGGCCTAGGCGCGCAGGGAGACGTGGTGAAGGTCGCGGAAGGCTACGCGCGAAACTACCTCTTCCCGCAGAAGCTCGCCGCGCCCGCGACGCCCAAATACGTCAGGATGCTGGAACTGGAAAAGAAGCGGAAAGAGGCCGAGGCCAAACGCGCGCTGGAACAGCTCCGCCAGGAAGCGGAAAAGCTCAGCCAGGCCTCCTGCACCATCGCCGTCGAGGCGGGGGAAGACGGAAAATTATTCGGCTCCGTGACCGCCCAGGACATTGCCGAGAGTCTCGAACAGGCTGGCTTCACTCTCGACAAGAAGAAGATCAACCTCGCCGAGCCGATCAAGGAGCTCGGGGTATATAGTGTCGAACTCCAGCTCTATTCAGACATCACTGCGTCGCTCAAGGTATGGGTCGTGCAGAAGTAAATGACAAATTCCAAATGACAAAATAACCGACTCCGGCAATGTTTTGTCATTTGTGCTTTGGTATTTGTCATTTACCCGGGGTTGTGTATGTGTGCTCAAAACACCGCGCTCGATAGACTGCCTCCTCAGAACCTCGATGCGGAAATGAGTGTCCTGGGGGCCATGCTCCTGGATAAAGATGCGATCGTTCAGGCGATCGAGAGTATCGGCCCGGAGTGCTTCTACAAGGAGGCGAACGCAAAGATATATTCCGCCATCATTCAGCTCTGCGATGCCAATCAGCCGGCTGACATTGTGACGATCACCGAGTACCTGAAGAAGCAGAAGGAGCTGGAGTCGGTGGGCGGCGCAGGGTATATCAGCGTGTTGCTGGACGCGATTCCGTCGGCCGCCAACGTGAGCCACTACCTGAGGATCGTGCAGGAAAAGGCGATTCTGCGGAGGCTCATCAACGCTGCCACGGGTATCGTCAGTCGCTGCTACGAGGACGGTGAGGATATCAGCGATGTGCTGGACGATGCCGAAAGGGAAATATTTGATATCTCGCAGCACCGGAGGTCGCAGGGGTTTGTCAAGATCGGCGACCTGATTAAGCACAGCATAGAAACAGTCGAGAGCCTCTACCAGAAGAAGGAGTACGTCACCGGCGTTTCCTCAGGCTACACGGACCTGGATACGATGACCGCCGGTTTCCAGCCCTCGGACCTGATCATCATCGCGGGCCGCCCGTCAATGGGGAAAACGAGCCTCGCGCTGAATATTGCCGAGCATGCGGCGGTGGTGGAGAAGATCCCCACCGCCATCTTCAGCCTCGAGATGTCCAGGGAGCAGCTCGTGCTCCGGATGCTCTGCTCGCACGCCCGCGTGAACGCCCACAATGTCCGCACCGGTTTTATCTCGGAGAAGCACGATTTTCCCAAGCTGGTCAACGCGGCGGGGAAGCTCGCGGAGGCGCCTATCTTTATTGACGACAGCCCCTCCATCTCCGCGCTCGAGATGCGTGCAAAAGCGCGGCGGCTCGCGGCCAAGGAGGCGATCCGTTTGATCATCGTTGACTATATGCAGCTGATGCGCTCCTCCGTCAGGAAGGCCGAGAACCGTCAGCAGGAGATATCCGAGATATCCCGCTCGCTCAAGGCGCTGGCGAGGGAGCTCAATGTGCCGGTCATCGTGCTCTCGCAATTGAACAGGGAAGCCGAGGGAAGGGATGATAGGAAACCCCGCCTTTCAGACCTAAGGGAATCAGGAGCGATCGAGCAGGATGCCGACGTCGTGTTTCTCCTTTTCCGCGAGGAGTATTATTTCCCGGATAACGAGGACGCAAAGGGGAAGGCGGAAGTGATCATCGCGAAGCAGCGGAACGGGCCGGTGGGGGCGGTGAGGCTGGCGTTCCTGCAGGAGTGCACGCACTTCGAGAATTGCGCGGAGCGGGAAGGGGAGTTGGAAACAGTGTAACGCCTAAGGCCAAAAGTGTAAAGAGCAGGGGCATGCGCTCTTGTTCCGTAGGACTGGAAGAGCGATACAGAGGGGAGTTGGGGTGACGCCGTGCAGACAGAGAGGATAGATCAAGGCATCCGCGCATACGCGCTGTGCGCGATCGCCATCACCGCCGTCTCCCTGTGGGGAGGATCGGCCGCGGGGCTCCAGTACGAGGGGGAGCGCATCGACGCGGTGGTGGTGATGGGGAACCGCACGGTGAGCGACGTGATGATATTCAATAAGCTGGAGACGCGCGAGAAGGGGCTCTTCAGCGAGGAGACGGTCAAGGCAGATGTCACGCGGCTCTATGAGCTCGGTTACTTCACCAATATCAGCGTCGATGTTGAGCGGATCGAGGGAGGTGTGAAGGTTGCGTTTGTGGTCAAGGAGAAGCCGGAGCTCAGGGAGATCGCGTTCAAGGGGAATTCCCTGATCTCCACCGATCGTTTAAAACGCGAAATGAAATCAAAGGTCGGCGAGGCCCTCAACGCCAAGTTGCTGGTGGAGGACGTCGAGTCTCTGAGAAAATTGTACGCCCAGGAGGGGTTCCCCGTTGCCCAGGTCGCATGCGAGATTGTGAATCCGAAGAATGAACCGCAGGCGGCGGTGCTCATCAAGATCAACGAGGGGGCGCGGCAGGCGATCAGGCGGATAAATTTTGTCGGCAATAGCCATGTTCCCGCACGCTCGCTCGTTCAGTTCATGCAGACCAAGCGGAGGGCGCCGTGGCCCCTCTACAAATGGCCGATGAGCTATCTCTACTCGAAGGGGCTGCTCGAGCAGGAAGCCCTGAACGATGACCTCGATCGGATCCGCGGGTACTATGCCTCGCTGGGGTATGTGGACATGAAGGTGAGCAATGTGGAGCGGAACATTTCCCGGGACGGCAGGCACATCGACATCACCATTTCCCTAGACGAGGGAGGGACTTATCAGGTGGGCGAGGTCGCCGTCGCGGGGAACAAGATCTACGATACGGACGAGCTCCAGAGAGTCCTCACCATGGGTTCGGGGGTCACGTACTCTCCCGTCACGCTCCAGGGGGACATGAATGCGATCCGGGGCATGTATCTCTCCAAGGGGTACACGGACGCTGAGGTAATTCCTGAAAAGAGGCTCAATCCCGAGACGGGGAAGATTGACGTGAGCTATACGATCAAGGAGTATGAGCCGTACTACGTCGGTCGCATTGACATCAAGGGGAACACGAGGACGAACGACTATGTCATCCGCAGGGAGATGAGCGTCATGCCGGGTGACGTGTTCAACAGCCTCAAGATCCAGAGGAGCAAGGAGCGGCTCGAGAATACCGGTTTCTTCGAGACCGTCGGAATTGCCGCGTCACCGGGCGAGGGCGAGCGGACCCAGAATCTCGCTGTTGACGTACAGGAGGGGAAGACGGGACAATTGAGTTTCGGGGCGGGGTTCAGCTCCATAGACGGCTTCGTCGGGTTTGCCGAGATATCGCAGAGCAATTTCGACATAAAGAATTTCCCTTATTTCACCGGGGCCGGCCAGAAATTTCGTCTGAGGGCGGAGGTGGGGCTCGAGGAGCAGAATTTCCTGTTGAGCTTCACGGAACCCTACTTCATGGGGAAAAGGCTCGCCGCGGGGTTTGATCTCTATATGAAAAATAGCGAGTACCTGAGTGATTATTTCAATGAGGAGCGACTCGGCGGAAATCTCCGGCTCGGAAAGGAATTAGGCCAATTTTACCGCGGTGACCTCGTCTACAAGCTTGAAAATGTGAATCTCTATGATGTTCCTGATGATGCATCCGAGCAGATCAAGGCGGACGCCGGGAATACGCTGATCAGCTCGGTGAGCTTCGGGCTCACCCGCGACACCCGGGATTCCATCGTGTTCCCACACCACGGCGCGATCTCCAGTATCACCGCGGAGTTCGCGGGGCTCGGCGGCGACGCTGATTTTGTAAAACTTGAAGCGATGGGAAGCCAGTATTTTGTCCCGATCGAACGATTCCCCGAGCACGTGGTCCGCGTTGCCGGCGGGGCCGGTGTTGCCGGGCCGTACTCAGGCTCTGGCGAGATTCCCCTGTCAGAGAGGTTTTTCCTCGGCGGCGGTGATACCATCCGCGGCTTTGATTATCGGGACGTGGGGCCGCGGGATATCAACGACGAGCCGATCGGCGGCGATGCGATGCTCATGGCGAGCGTCGAATACACGTTCCCGCTCATCTCGAAAATCCGCGGAGCCGCCTTCTTTGACATGGGCAACGTCTACGAGACGCCCAGCGATTTCCTGGACGGCATCGTCGCGTCGGTCGGAATGGGGGTGCGCCTCAACCTCCCTGTTGGTCCCATCAAGCTCGACTATGGCATCCCCGTCATCACGGACCAGTGGACTGAGGGTGAGAACGGCGCCTTCAGCTTCAACGTGGGGACAATCTTTTAAGGGGCGGCGGACACGGAAGCTGCGGGGCGATCTGGCGTGAGGGGCTCAGCGCGTGCCGAGGTTCGCCGTGCCGTACAGAGAAGGAGGGATCAGGTGCGAACGTTGGTGATATTCGTGATTACGCTCGCGTTGTCGTGCGGCGGCCTCTCGCGCGGCGCGGCACTGGGGACCGGTGGGAAAGTCGCCTTCGTGCAGGTGGAAAAAGTTTTCGAGAAGTATCAGAAGACCGTGGACCTCAACGCGAAGCTTCAGCAGGAGCGCAAGGATAAGATCGCCGAGAGGAAAACGATGGTCGAGGAAATCAACAAACTCAAGGACGAGGCGGACCTGCTGCGCGACGACGCGAAGCGGAAGAAGGAGGCGGTCGTTGACGAGAAGGTAAAGGCGCTCTACCAGTTTGAGGAAAAGGTCAAGCGGGAGGCGATCCAGAAACAGGCGCGCCTCCAGGAGGAGATCCTTGGAGAGATACGGGGCGTGCTGACAGACATCGGGAAGCGCGAGGGGTATGACATGGTATTCGCGACCACCGAGGATGATATTGGATACCATTCGGATAAACTGGATATCACCGAGCAGGTGGTGAAAGCGCTCAACAAGAAGCACGCCGAGGCGAAGAAGTGAGCGCGGGGAGGGGCGTGCGGGGTGCGAGGGATTGAATTGGGCGCGGGCAGGGCGTGAGATGTTCGGCCTCGCTTCGCGCGCCGTTTGTTCGGAGGGGAGTCGGGCCTCGATTTTTCAAGCTGCGCAATCATCAGATGTGAGGGATGACCGATGAAAATAAAATTGAAGGAGATCTCTTCACTGATCAAGGGAGAACTGAAGGGAGACGGGGATATCACAATCACCGGGGCTTCGGGGATCAAGGAGGCGGGGGAAGGGGATTTGACCTTTCTCGCGAACCCGAAGTACGCGTCCCTCATTGAATCCACGAGGGCGGCGGCGGTCATCGTCGAGCAGGGGTGGAGCGTCCCCACGGCAAAGCCGCTCATACGGGTGGATAACCCCTCACTCGCCTTCAACAAGCTGATCGAGCTCTTCGGCCCGAAGAAGCTCGAGTTTCCGCGGGGTGTTCACAAGATGGCAGTGGTGAGCAAGAAAGCGAAGCTTGGCAAGAATGTCTCAGTCGGCCCATTCGCTGTTGTAGAGGACGGGGCGGTCATCGGGGATCGGACGGTAATCAGGAGCGGCGTCTATATCGGTCACGGCACCACGGCGGGGGCGGATTGCCACTTCTATCCGAATGTCATTATCCGGGAGCGGTGTGAGATCGGCAACAGGGTGTTTATCCATGGGGGGAGCGTCATCGGGAGCGATGGGTTCGGCTACGTCGCCGTGAAGGGCGTTCATCAAAAGATTCCCCAGATCGGCAGGGTAGTGATCGAGGACGATGTTGAGATCGGCTCCAATGTGACGATCGACCGCGCCCGGTTTGACAAGACAATCATCCGCAGGGGGACCAAGATAGATAACCTCGTGCAGATCGCGCACAACTGCGATATCGGAGAAAACTCGATCATTGTCGCACAGGTGGGAATCTCCGGGAGTACGTCGGTCGGCAAGAACGTCATCCTCGCAGGGCAGGTGGGCGTGGTCGGCCACGTCACCATAGGGGATAACACCATCATCGGCGCCAAGGGAGGCGTCTCCAAGAGCGTGCCCGCCAATTCATACTACATCGGCATACCCGCCATAGAGGGCACGCAGTTCAAAAAGGTTCACGCCGCGTATATGCGGCTCCCCGCGCTCATGTCGAAGGTCAGGGAGCTTGAGGAGAAACTCGCCTCGCTCGAGAAACAGCTCGCGAAGAATGCAGAAACAAAGAACGATTAAGGCGCCCGTCTGCCTCACCGGGGTCGGGGTCCATACCGGCAACAAGACGAGGCTCGTCTTCGCGCCGGCCCCCGTGAACGCCGGCGTGCGATTCGTGCGCACCGATCTGCCCGGCTTACCCGAGGTGCGCGCCCTCGCCCGGAATGTCTCAAACGTGTGCCGTGGGACGACGATTGCGAACGGCAGCGTCGAAATCCACACCGTTGAGCACGTGCTCGCCGCGATCCGCGGCTGCGGGATTGACAACGTGGTGGTGGAGCTCGATTCCAATGAGCCTCCCGTTGGGGACGGGAGCTCGTTCGCATACGTGCGCATGATCAAGTCGGCCGGCATCGAGGAGCAGGATGCCCCCCGCGAGGAACTCGTGCTCGGGGAGCCTGTGTGGGCGTCAAAAGACAACGCCGTGATCGCGGCAATCCCCGCCGAGCAGTTCAGGGTCTCCTACACAATGGATTTCAAGCACCCGACACTGCCCGCCCAGTTTGTGAGCTTTGTGGTGACGGAGGATACCTTCGAGAAGGAAATTGCCTCCGGTCGCACTTTCTGCTTTTACCATGAGATAGAGGCCCTGGTGCAACAGGGCCTCATCAAGGGGGGCAGCCTGGACAACGCGGTGCTCATCGGCGACGGGGTCATTTACAGCAAGGACCGGCTGAGATTCCCTGACGAGTTCGCCCGCCACAAGGTGCTGGATCTCGTCGGCGACCTCTGCCTCGTGGGCAGGCATGTCCGCGCCCACGTGATCGCAATGAGGTCGGGGCACGAGCTCAACGTGGACCTCGCGCGCAAGCTGTTATTGATCGCAGAGAAGACTCAGAAGAGAGAGGCCGTTGCTCAACGCATACAGGGGGGTGTCATGGATATAAATGAGATAAGGCGCATACTTCCACACCGGTTCCCGTTCCTCCTTGTGGATCGGATCGTGGAGGTCAAGGGGAGGGAGAGGATCGTCGGCGTCAAAAATGTCACCATCAACGAGCCGTTTTTCACGGGGCATTTCCCCGAGAAGCCGGTGATGCCGGGTGTGCTCATTATCGAAGCCCTCGCCCAGACCGCCGGCGTGCTCATGCTCAACACCCCTGAAAATATTAACAAGCTCGCCTTTTTCATGGCGATAGACAACGCAAAATTCCGCAGGCCGGTGATGCCGGGTGACCAGTTGCGGCTGGAGATCGACGTCCTCCGCTGGAAGAAGAAGATGGGAAAAGTGAGCGGCAAGGCGCTCGTGGATGGCCAGGTTGCCGCTGAGGCCGAGCTTACGTTTTCGTTCGTGTGACCACTCCGGGTGTTCACAAGGGAATAGCGTGTGTCATTTTAAAGGGAGCGCACGCCGCGCATGAGACAAATTCATTCCTCGGCAATCGTGCATCCAAAGGCGGAAATCGCCGATGACGTGGAGATCGGCCCGTACAGCATTATCGAGGCCCACGTGCGCATCGGCCGGGGCACCGTTGTCGGGCCACATGTCGTGATCAAGGGCCGGACCGAGATCGGGGAGAATAACAAAATATTCCAGTTCGCGTCGGTGGGTGAGGTGAACCAGGATCTCAAGTACCGTGGAGAGGAAACGCGGTTGAAGATAGGGAGTGGGAACACGATCCGGGAATACGTCACGATGCAGATCGGTACGCTGACGGGGAGGTCGGAGACCACGATAGGGGAGCGCAACCTCTTTATGGTTTATAGCCACATCGCCCACGATTGCGAGATCGGCAATGACTGTATCCTGGCCAACTGCGCCACGCTCGCGGGACACATCCAAATTGATGACGGCGCGATCATCGGGGGCCTGGTCGGCATTCACCAGTTCTGCAGGGTGGGGACGATGGCGATCGTCGGCGGGTGTTCGAAGATCGTCCAGGATATCCCCCCCTACATGATGGCGGATGGACACCCGGCGAGCGTGCGCGGGGTCAACCTTGAGGGGCTCAGGAGGAAAGAATTCAGCCAGGAGTCAATCAGGGAGATCAAGGCAGCCCACAAGATGATCTATCACTCTCAGATGAAAACGGCACAGGCGCTGGCGCGGCTCAAAGAAGAGTACCCCGCCTCGGCGTGCGTGAAAGCCATCATTGAATTCATCGAGACTTCTCAACGTGGCATCGCCCGGTAACACGATCGGGCGATTAATTCACCCGATACGGTTGACGGAGCACCCCCCTGCTGGAAACGGATACGTAATCTGGCGTGAGCGCCATCGCGCGTGAGGCGGCCAGTGCTGAGTGGAGGAGGTTATGAAGAGTCTCGGTCTCATCGCGGGAGGCGGCGGACTCGCGTTTGCGATCGCCCGCGAGGCGCGTGAGAAGGGGGTGGAACGCATCGTCGCGATCGCGTTCCCCGGTCAGACCGCCGCCGAGTTGGAGCGCTATGTGGATGAGCTCCACTGGGTCCATGTGGGCCAGCTCGGCACGTTGATAAAAACCCTCCGTCGCGCGGGGGTGACCGAGGCGGTCATGGCGGGGAGGCTCGACCCCACGCTCGTGATCAGTAAGCTCAGGCTGGACATGCGCATGATCGCCCTCGCGGCCCGGGTGCCTGACAGGCGCGCTGATACCGTGCTGAAGGCGATCGCCGGGGAGATGAAAAAGGACGGAATCCGGCTGCTGGATTCGACCGTATATCTCTCATCGTGCATTGCGGACCGGGGGGTCATGACGAGGAATGCGCCGGGAGACGAGGCGCTGGAAGATATTGCCTTTGGAGCGAAGATCGCCCGGGAAATCGCGGGGCTCGACATAGGACAGACGGTGGTGGTGAAGAAGCGAGCGGTGGTCGCGGTCGAGGCGATGGAGGGGACTGACGAGGCGATCAGGAGGGGGGCCTCGCTCTGCCCCCGCGGGATGGTCGTGGTCAAGGTGAGCCGCCCCGCGCAGGATATGCGGTTCGATGTCCCGGTTGTCGGCGAGCGCACGATTGACCTCCTCCTGGGATGTAACGCCGCCGCCCTCGCCCTGGAGGCGGGTCGGACGATTATCCTGGATAAGGAAGCGGCGATAAGGAAAGCGGGCGGGGCGGGGGTCGCGGTGGTGGGCATTTGACGGCATCCTCCGGATGCCGAATTGTAAATTGCAGATTGTAAATTTAATATTTCCCATTTGATATTTGCAATTTCCAATGGAGCACAGCGACATATGGAGAAGATGCGGGTCGCGGTGGTCGGCGTCGGCAACCTCGGGAAGCACCATGCCCGCGTCTACACGGAGCTCCCGGATGTGGAGCTCGCCGGGGTGGTTGACGTTGACGCGAGAACGGCGGAGAAGATCGCGCGCCGTCTGGGGGTGAGCGCGCACGCGCGGCTGAGCGACATACCCGGCAAGCTCGACGCGGTGAGCGTGGTGGTGCCGACCGAGGCGCATCGTCCCGTGGCGCTCGAGGCCCTCGAGCGCGGTGCGAACGTCCTGATCGAGAAGCCGATCGCGCTGGACATGGCGGAGGCGACCGCGATCATCGATCGCGCGCGCCAGAAGGGGCTGGTGCTCCAGGTGGGGCATATCGAGCGCTTCAACCCGGCCATTCTCGCGCTGAAGAAGATACTGACGCGCGTGGGTTTTATCGAGGTTCACCGCCTCGCCCCGTACAAGCTCCATGGAACGGAGGTGGGGGTCGTGCTCGACCTCATGATCCACGATATCGACATTGTCCTCAACATCGTGGATTCTCCGATCAGGGAGATCAGTGCCGTCGGGATACCCGTCCTCAGCGCGAGCGAGGATATCGCCAACGCGCGCCTGAGTTTCGAGAACGGCTGCATCGCGAACATGACGGCGAGCCGTATCAGTTTTGAGAAGATGCGGAAGATCAGGATATTCCAGAGCAACGCGTATATATCGCTCGACTACCAGAATCAGGAAGGGATGATCTATCGCACGGAGGGGAGTCGGATCGTGCGCGAGAGGATGCCGCTGGAAAAGGATGAGCCGCTCAAGCTTGAGATCAAATCATTCCTGGAGTGCGTGCGCGCATCGCGCAAGCCTGTCGTACCCGGTGAGCACGGGCGCCATGCGCTCCGCGTCGCGTCCGAGATCACGCGGCTGTTGCAGGAGAACCCTCTCTACAGAGAAGCGATTGAAGAGCAGAAGAAAGCCGCTCCGCTGGATCTGAGGAAGCTATTATGAAAATCCCCAATAAATCCCAAATCCCAAATCCCAAATCCCAAAACAAAGAAGATCCCCCTCCGCGCGAGTCTGACGATAGCGCGCATGGCCCGCTCATCGTTGTGGTCGCGGGTGAGGTGTCGGGCGATAAGCACGCGGCCAAGCTGATCGCCGAGATCAGGAAGCGGGAGCCCCGCGCAGAGATCTGCGCCGCCGGCGGTGACGCAATGGAGAATGCCGGCGCCAGGCTCCTCTACAATCTCGTGGACATGGCCGTCCTCGGATCTGTCGAGGTGCTCAGGAACTATGGTACACTCAGGAGAATCTTTTATTCTCTCCTCGCGTTCATTGAGAAGCGCAAGCCGGATGCGGTGGTGCTCGTCGATTATCCGGGATTCAACATCCGCCTCGCGAAGAAGATCAAACAGCGGCGGCTGCCGGTCAGGGTTATTTACTACATCTCCCCTCAGGTGTGGGCCTGGGGAACGAGGAGGAAGAAGACGATACGCAGGAACGTTGACAGGATGATCGTGATCCTCCCCTTCGAGAAGGAGTTCTACGCGGATACGGAGCTGCCGGTCGAATTCGTGGGACACCCGATGCTCGACGATCTTAAGGTCGAGACCAGCCGGGAGGAGTTCTGCCGCCGCACGGGTGTGGGGCCGCGTGCGCGCGTGGTCGCGCTGCTCCCCGGAAGCCGATGGAATGAGGTCCGGAGGCACCTTCCGGTCATGCTCGCCGCAGCCGCGCTGATGAAACGTACAATGCCGGAGCTCCAGTTCATCATGAGCGAACCGCCGTCTGCCTTCCGCAGGTTTATCGAGAACGCAATCGCCCGGAGCGCCGTCCACGTCGGGGTTATCAGGGAGAGTATCTACGAAGTCATACACGCATCGGACATTGTCCTGGTGGCGTCGGGGACCGCCACCCTGGAAACGGCCTGCGTGCTCAAACCCATGGTGATCATGTACAAGGTTGCCTGGCCGACCTATCTTCTGGCGCGCCTGCTGGTCAAGCTGCCCTACATAGGCCTGGTCAACGTCATCGCCGGGAGGAAGATCATGCCGGAATTCATCCAGCGCGACGCCACGCCCGCGCGCATCGCCGCCGCTGCGCTCGATTTCCTCGCCGATGGTGCCGGGTACTTGGCGGCGGTTGAAGCGCTCAGAGCAGTCCGAGCCCGCGTGGGCGAGGAGGGAGCGAGCGCACGGGCAGCGGAGGCGGTGCTGAGTGCGTTAAGAACGGTTTGAGCGGTGTGAGTCGTTTGAATTGTTTGAACGGCTCAAACTGCTCACACGGCTTAAGCGATTCAAACGGTTCTCGCAGTTCATCGCGCGCTGACGGAGTAAATCATGAGAGTGTATTTAAGACTCTTGCGGTATCTCAAGCCGTACAAGTGGAAGCTGATCGTGGCGATCCTCACCATGGTGATATTCACCCTGCTCCAGAGCGTCAGCATCATGTCGCTCGTCCCCATGGTGGACATAGTCTTCAGCGGGAAAAAGCTCGCCATCCCCGATAATGTGATTATCCCTTTCAAGGCCCACGTGGAGCATTTTGTGGATTACCTCAACTCCGTGAGGCGCTACCCGAACATGCTCAACATGATCGTGGTCTTCGTCCTCATCTGCACCTTTTTCAAAGGGCTCGCGGAGTACCTGCACGAGGTGATGCTCGAGTACGTGGGGCAGGGTGTATGCAAGGATATCCGCAACCAGCTCTATAGCCACATTCAGAGCCTCCCGATGGAATACTTTGACAAAAAGAGGACGGGGGAGCTCGTCTCTAGAATAAATTACGATGTGAGCTTCATCCTGGAAGCGATCTCGGGACGTTTTGCGAAATCGCTCATGGACTGCATCCAGCTCCCCGCGTACGCGGTTATCGCGGTGGCCATTCGATGGGAGCTGGCGCTCATCACGATGGTGGGACTCCCCTTCCTGCTGGCGCCGATCGGGATCGTGGGGCGCAAGGTGAGGCGCCTCACCAAGCGCGCCCAGGAGAAAGTCGCTGATATCTCCTCGATTCTCTTTGAGACCATCTCGGGTATCCAGGTGGTCAAGGCGTTTTGCATGGAGGGCTACGAGGGCCACCGGTTCAAGAAGGAGAACAGGATCCTCTTCCGAGTCATGGTGGCCACCATCAAGAAGGGGGCCATCCTCAGCCCCATCACCGAGTGGGGAGGGATGCTGGTCGTGGGTTTCCTCTGCTACTATGGAGCGAGGTTGATTATCATGGGAGATCTCACGGTCGGGCTGTTCGTGGTGTTCATCGCCTGCATGGCATCCATGGTCAAGCCGCTCAAGACCATTGGCAAGCTCAACGTCGGTTTTCAGAAGGCAATGGCGGCCGCCGATCGGATATTCCATCTCTTGGACACGAAGTCGAGCATGGGCGAGAAGGAAAACGCCATCGAGCTGCCGAAGATCCGCAGCGAGATCGTATTCGACCGGGTGAGCTTCGAATATAACCACGGTGAGGCGGAGGTGCTCAGGGAGATCAATCTCAAGGTGCGGGTGGGCGAGATCATCGCCATTGTGGGGCCGAGCGGTTCGGGGAAGACGTCTCTGGTGAGCCTCATCCCGCGATTCTATGACCCGACCGACGGGAGGGTGTGCATCGACGGCGTTGACCTCCGTGACGTCACGTTCATGAGCCTGAGGAGCCAGCTCGGCATCGTCACGCAGGAGACCATACTCTTCAATGACACGGTGAGGAATAACATCGCCTACGGGCAGGTGGAGGCCCCCTTTGACCAGATTGTGGACGCGGCGAAGATGGCGAACGCGCACGATTTCATCATGGCCATCCAGAACGGGTACGATTCCATGATCGGCGAGAAGGGAGAGATGCTCTCCGGGGGCGAGCGGCAGAGGCTCGCGATCGCGCGGGCGATTCTGAAGAACCCGGCCATACTCATTCTCGACGAGGCGACCTCCGCCCTTGACACGGAATCGGAGCGGCTCGTGCAGGATGCGATAGACAGGTTGATGCGCGGCCGGACGGTGTTTGTGATCGCCCATCGCCTCTCGACCATTACGCACGCCGACCGCATTATCGTGCTTGAAGAGGGCCGCATCGTTCAGACGGGGCGGCACGAGGAATTGCTCGCCCAGGAGGGCCTCTACAAGAAGCTCTACGATATGCAGTTCGCGCCGTAGCGCGCGGCACCTACGTCTGGGTACACGCAATGCCTTCCCTGAAAGAGAAATTGTTGCATCTCGTGCTCCGCTATTGCATCCCTTCTCTCATCAAACTCCTCGGGCGCAGCATGCGCTTCGAATGGATCAACGATGCACTCCCCCTCGAAAGGGCGAAGCGCGGCGAGAGCTGCATATTTTGTTTCTGGCACAACCGGCTCCTCCTCATGCCGTATGTGTATCAGCGCTATAGGGGGAAAAAGAATATGTGTGCCATGGCGAGCCGCAGCAGGGACGGGGAGTATATCAGCGACGTGCTGAAAGGCTTTGGCTTCGAGGTCGCGCGCGGCTCCAGTTCGCGCGGGGGAGACGCGGCGCTCATGGAAATGACCGCCAGTCTCGCTGAGGGCCTCGATGCGGCGATCGTACCCGATGGCCCCAAGGGCCCCTGCTATAAGGTTCAGCCAGGCGCGATCATGCTCGCGCAGCTCAGCGGGATCCCAATTATCCCTGCAAGCTTCGACGTCACGCGCAAGAAGAGACTCAAGAGCTGGGATCGTTTCATCATCCCCGCTCCATTCTCCAGAGGGGTGTTTATTTATGGGGATCCGCTATACGTTGATCATGATGCTGATGACGCGGCGAGGGAGAAGGCGAGGGAAAAATTGCAGGCGGCGATGCACGAACTCGATCAGAAGGCAGCATTCCTGCTGGGGATAGAGGCGGATGGACAACGGTAGCAAGTTGCTCGTTTCTGGTTGCTGATGTGAAACAAATGGAAGAACTAGTTTATAACCACGGATAAACACCACAGCCCACAGTGTAAAGCCCAAAGTTCAAAGAAATGGTGTCACCTTGAGCCTTCAACTTTACACTTTCAGCTGTAGTCCGATCTGTGTCCATCCGTGGTTACTTATGGTAAGTCGCGGTTTTATAGGTCGGTATTCGATGCTGCGCAGGTTAAAAAAGTAAGCGGCAGGAAACTGTGCCTATTCCCTTCCGAACCTGGTGGATTCCTTAAGGATCTGGTGCCAGATTTTCTTCCCGAGCGCCTCCTGCTGCTGCTCGCTGAGCGTGAGAAACACCATGCCGGCGAGCGTTCCGCCGTCGGCAGTGTTTGTCACCGGTCGGGTATGAACTACGCGGCCGCGAGTTCTCAGGGGCTCTGCACCCGTGCCCAGCGGGATTTCCAGATCGAGCAGGTCGTCCTTTTTGACCTCGCCGGAAACCATCAGCAGGACGCCGCCATCACTGACGTCCCTCGTTTCCCCTATGCTCGTCTCTCTGCCCGGGAGACGGTAGCCGGTCTCTAAGATACACTGAGTCCTCTCAGACTGTCTCCGCTCCTCCGGATATGGTGGTTTCATAGATACCTCATCGATCTGGCAACCATTCTACCTTGGCGCTGACTCAGGCGCAAGCGGCATTTCGGGTTGGTTACCCGCTCGTGGGACCACGCCAGATAAGCGCCGCCCCCCTGATGGCGGGCGGCATTGTAGATAGAGAAAGTCAGGAATCCCTGTGCTTATTTCGTCTTGGGTTGCGTGCTGAGGACGATCCTAATATTGCTCCATCCGGTGCGGGGTTCCACGGTAAGGATACAGCTCTGCCCTTCTTTTTCATAATAACGGGTGCTGGAGCGGTAGTCAATGTAGCTCATTTCCTGCCAGCCGTGGAGCGGCATCTGCTGCTGGAAGAAGGCGAGCACGTTGTTGATGTCGCTCCTCCCCTTATAGATGAGGCGGCCGACCCTGGTGACATCATTCTGGAAAGAATATGAATCATTGCGCACGAGCGAGAATCCCGCAGGGACCGGAATGTCTTCGAATGTCACATCGTTGCTGAATGCTACCTGCGGCGATCCGGCGGGCTGGTCGCCCTTCTTGCAGCCTGCGAAGCTACCGATCGTCACAATCGCTGCCCCGATTATCAGATACGAACACAAACTCCTCATACCAACCTCCTCGTCAGAAAAAGGAATGCTTCTGTTTCTGCGCGGGCGGAACCGCACACTTAGTTTTGGGAGACGCTCACCCTCCGCAGGTGAGATTATTCCAGAAAAACAACCAATAGTAAGCTCTGTCACTCGCTGCTGTCAACACATATTTGCTCGGTTCGCTTCCTCAGTCCACTCCCCGCCCGGCCCCGGTGGAGGCCCCTTCCCTCATTCTTCTTTAATCGGTTCCAAATGGACGGTCGTTTCGGCGCCGAGTTCATCCTTGAGGGCGTACTTCGCCCGTGCCGCGGTCTGGTGCGCCTCGTCAATCCTCATCGCGGGCGGGAAAGACATATGGAAAGTAAGTTCCAGGTGATCGCCGTAGCGATGCACGTGCAGGTGATGGACATCCGTGGCGGTGGGGGCGGCTGATTTGATTATTCCCTTGATGCGGTTTTCAAAATCAGAGCTGTGTATCTCTCCAAGGGATGCGCTCATGGCATTTCGTATTATGTCGTATGCGGCGTAGAGGATGAGGGCGGAGACCCCTATTCCGAGCACGCCGTCCATCCACCAGAAGTACCCGCCCATCAGTCCGCCGACCACAATCAACGCGGAGGCGACGGCGTCGCTCCGGTGGTGCCATCCATCAGCGATGAGAGATGAAGAGTCAATTTTCCTGCCGGCCCAGATCGAGAATCGGGCGAGCGCCTCTTTCAGGACTACGGAAATGAGGAAGACGACGATCGCGAACGATCCGAAGGTCGCTGCCTGGAAGTGCATGAGATGCGTGATTGATTGCCGGAAAAATTCAATGCCAACGACGGCGAGGAGCGTGCCGATGATGATGGCGGCGATCGGTTCCGCGCGCCCATGACCGAACGGGTGCTTGCCGTCGGCGGGGCGCGCGGCGGCCCAGAAGCCCAGGATCACGACCACGGAGGTGAAGGTATCGGAAAGGGTGTGCCACGAATCAGCGATCATCGCGATCGACCCGGCGACTGTCCCGACCCAGATTTTGAGCGCGAAGAGGGCGGTATTGATGACGATGGAAAGCCACCCCTCGAGATAGCCCAGAGATTTCTTATCCATCTTTCTCCCTGAGATCAGTTGCGATTAGCATACAAGATTTCTGTGGAATATGTGGACTGTACTTAGCCTCCCCTCTATACTTCTTCACTTTCATACCCGCTGAACGGGACCCACATGCTTTTTTCGGTTCCGATCATCGTGCTGTAAGAGTGGAGCATCCCAAAATTAGTGCAGCGCACCGCATACCATTCGATATTGCGATTGTGCGCCAGCTCATTCTTTATCTCGTCGGTCACGATAACGCTTGATTTTGACTCCGAGTGAACCTTCTGGATTATGTAGTGCTGATCTTCGCTGGAAAGATAGGAGTACACTGGAGCTACCGCGTGTTTGTCCACAAGAGCGACAAGGTCTTCGGGGTAAATGTCTTTCGTGGACTGTGTCTCTATCGTCAGCATACTCAGTTGCCCGAATAAGCCCCCTGGAGTGTCCTTAAACGATGCCGGGTAGGTGGTAATGGCGGGGATATTCATCACATAAATTATTTTTGCCTCTTTTTGGATCAGGGTGGCCTTCGCTGAATACGCGCACACATATCTCACCAAACACTTTTCTCGAGATACCGGGGTTAGTTTTTCGATGAAAAAAGGATAGTTGAAATCGATCTTGACCATTGAGGCATTCAGCTCCTTGAGATAGTCCATGATGTTGACCTTGAGCGTCTTTGTCCCTATCTTGTCTCGATGTTCATGGACAATACGGATGAATTTATCGATCCATTGTGCCTCAAACTCCCCCATGATCCGTGCCGCGATGGAAATGTTCGCAACGGTCAGTTGACCGTTCGGATCGACCTTCGAGAGCACCCTCATTGGGAAAGGCAGATCCCGCATACCCACATCCACCAAGAATCTCTTCTCTTTTTGCATGTCACACCTCGTTATTTAATAATCTTTCCGCTTCTTCCAGGAGGACTTCCCACTTGTTACATTGCATACAGAAAACATCGACTCTCGAGTCGCCTGATGATAAATGCAGGAAGCTGCTGTTCTCATTCTGGATGACGTTCAATTTTAATCCAAGGAATTCGAGTCCATGGCATATCTCTCTGATAAAACTGAGAGATTCTCTCATATTCTCGCTCAAGAACGCTATTGAGTCCACCCCTCCGAGTATTGAAATAAAAGCCCCGGTGTATTTCAGAATATTATAGCGCAATATATCCCGCACAACAGCTCTTTTGGGATCTGAATCACGCACCAGATTCAAAAAGTCGCATCTCTCTCCCATGAGGCCGCTCAAACCGCTCTCGTTGGATAAGAGCCTGTTGATTTCTTCAAGCGACATACCGCTGGAATGGAGTTGAAGAACGATGGTTGGATCGATATCTCCACAGCCTGTGGAGGATGGTATCCCCTCCAGAGAAGTAAATCCGAAAGTGGTCTCCAGCGGCATTCCATCGTGTATTGCAGCAATATTTGTGTGGTCCCCGAGATACACACTCAGTAACTTGCGTGAATGAGCGCCGGGAATCGCCTGTGTCTTTTTCCATGCCCATTGATGGAACAATCCATAGCCCCCATACCTTTGCATCCCCTTTTTACGAAGCTCATAGGGCACGGCATAGGTGCTGACTTCATCCGGGAGGTTGTTGAAAAAAGCGGTATCGCAAAATAGGATGTGCGGGATCGCGGGCAGCTTGTCAATCCAGTATGACGCGATTTTAAGAGTAAGGTCGTTATGCTCAGGGAGGAGCCAGATGCACCGCTCAACGCTCACGAGGATGTCCCGAGACAATAAACTCGCCGGTGCGGTAATTTCTCCGCCGCCGTTGTATAAAAGGTAACCGATGGCACGTATCCTGCCAATATCACCGACATTGTGTGTAACCTCCTCCGCCAATTGCGGCCCGTACGTGCAGCGGTGTTCTAAAAACACACGATCCTCAGCCTTGCACCATCTTAAAAGCGGAGGGAACGGGTCAAAGAATAATATCATCTGTTCCCCCGCAGTAGGTTCACCCCTTCCACACAAATTGTTCTTTCTTCCTGGGCGGGGATGGTAAGGACAAGAACTTTCGAATCTTCCGCACTTATTGAAGAAACCTTACCAGGGCGGGCATGCCGGTTGCGTGTGTTATCCAATTTGAGCCCGCACCATTCCATATCCTCACAGACCTTTTCTCTCAAAAAGTGATTCTGGACCCCAATATCATCGGTGAATACCAGTATGTCGATCCCCTTAAGGACTATGATGTAGCTTCCGATATATTTTTTTAAGCGATGGACATACATGTTAAAAGCGAGATTTGCCAGTTCTTCGCTGTCGTCTAGCATTTTTTGTGCGATGTCCCTGATGTCGCTCGAGAAGCCCGAAATTCCCAGCATCCCGCTCATCTTGTTGAGCAACTCCTCTAATTCCGATGAACGGTAGCCAAACGCGGCCATGATGTATATCGTGAGCATCGGATCGATGTCCCCGCAGCGGGTGCTCATCATAAGGCCGGAGAGGGGCGAATACCCCATGGAGGTGTCAACCGAACATCCGCCTTTGATTGCCGCAACACTCGAACCTCCAGTCCCGAGATGGCAGGCGACCATGTTCAGGCGTGCAAGGGGTTTCCCCAGAAAGCGAGAGGCTTCTCTGGCAGCGTTCGAATATGAAAGGCCATGGAACCCATACTTCCTGAAACCGAACTGTTCCGTGATTTTTCTGGGCAGGGCATATGTATAGGCATAGGAAGGGATCGAAGAATGGAATGCGGAGTCAAAAGTTACATATTGCATGACATCCGGGAAGACCTTCGTACATTCATCGATGACACTGAGCGCGATAGGATTGTGTATTGGGGCGAGCGGCAGGCACCTCCGAAGTTTCTCCAGAACAGCTCCATTGATAAACTCTGACTTTTGAAAGAAGCTCCCTCCGTGGACAAAACGATGGCCGATACAATCAACAGCAATCTTCTGTACCTGCAGGTACTTTAATACGAAAGAGGAAGCCTCCCTGTGATTTTTCACAGGCATTATTTCTTTCTGACTGCTTCCCCTGTAATGAATTTCAGAATATGAAGGTTCGCTCCCTGTCACACCTATTCTATGGGACTTTCCGGACAGCACGTCGACAATATCTTCATTCCCCGCTACTTCAAAAATCTTGTAAGTCAAAGAGGAGCTTCCACAGTTAAAGACCAGGATTCTCAACGTACTCCCCCTGTAGATCTGCCGGGCGAATCAGTGCGCATTGAGATTGTACCCGATTGCCTACCATTGATAAAGGTAATACTGTGCGGATCAGGGATGAGCCAAGAGGGTGCGAATCGGAGCTTGCGTGGGCAAGCTGGATTTGCGTGCACTGCGGGGAAAAATATAGCTTTGACTTCAGCTCCATTGGTGCTATGATGGGCCGTGTGGAATAGAAACCGTGATTGCGACTATTTCAGTTACCCGGTCGTACGATAACGAAATATTATAAGGTCACCGGTTTTGACGAACGTGCGCCGGTGGCCTTTTTTAACACTCTATGTGAGGGGAGGAACAGAGATGATGAAGCAGCTTGTCTGCGCGTCGATCTTTCTTGCGTGTGGATTGATGGCCGTCGGCTGCGGGGCCAGGAAGGAGGAGCCGGTCGCTTCTTCCCCGAAGGGTACGGCGGCTGGTGCGAAAAAGGATGGCTCCATGGCGGCGAAAGTCAATGGGGCCGTGATCACCCGCGCGGATGTAGACCAGGCGGTGAAGGCGTTGATGAACCGATTCGGCGGGCGGATGCCTCCCGAGCAGATGGCCGGCATGAAGCCCGTTATGTGGAAACAGGCGCTGGAATCGCTGATCAATCAGCGCGTGCTCATCCAGGAAGCGGACCGGGAGGGGATTCAGCCCGACAAGAAAGCCATCGATGCCCAGGTGAAAAAGATCTCCAGCCGCGCGCCCAGCGGTGAAGCGTTCCAGAAGCTGCTCGCGTCTGCGGGGATAACCGAAGTGCAACTCCGCAATGATATCGGCCAGGATCTGAAGATCGAAGCCCTCCTGGACAAAAAGGCGCCGAACACACAGGGGGCGAGCGATGAGGAGGTCAAAGCGTATTACCGCGATAATCCGGAGGAGTTCAAAGTGCCGGAGCGGGTCAGGGCCAGTCATATCTTGGTGAAGGTCAATCCGGGAGAGAGCGCGGAGGATCGGGCGCAGAAACGGCTGAAGCTCGCAGGCCTGCGCGGCAGAATCGAGAAGGGGGAGGATTTTGCGAAGCTGGCGGGTGAGAACTCCGACTGCCCCAGCAAGTCTCAGGGCGGTGATCTCGGCTATTTCGAAAAGGGTAACATGGCAAAACCGTTCGAGGACGCGGCATTCAAGATGAAGGTCGGGCAGGTCAGCGACGTGGTGGAGACGCAGTTCGGGTATCACCTGATAAAACTGACCGGCCATGAGGAAGCCGGCGTGACTCCACTGGAGAAGGTTCGAGATAAGGTGGTCACCTTCTTGAATCGTCAGAAGAGGCAGAAAGTCGTCGGGGACTATCTGCAAAAACTGCGGGGTTCCGCCACAATAGAATATGCTGAGGGTCCGCGGGCCTAGCTGGGGGAACGCAGTTGCACATGGAAGAGGTCTGGACCGGACCCCGGCAAGAAGAGTCAAGAAAAGGAGGTTGTATGAACATTTACGTGGGCGGTTTGTCCTTCGAGGTTACCGAGGAGGAACTGCGGCAGGCTTTTGAAGCCTTCGGGCAGGTTGCGTCGGTGTCCATTATCAAAGACAAATTCACCAGCGAATCGAGAGGGTTCGGATTCGTGGAGATGCCGTCCAAGGCTGAAGCTGACGCTGCGGTCGCTGGCATGAACGGCAAGGATCTGAAAGGGCGGACACTCAATGTCGGCGAGGCTCGCCCCCGCCCAGAGGGCAACCGCGGCGGCGGCAGGAGAGAGGGAGGAAGGCCAGGCGGGGGTCACCGAGGCGGCGGTGGTGGCGGTGGCGGTGGTGGACGCCCGTACCGCAATTACTAGTTGCTGGTTTCGGTTTGCGCATACGTCAGATTCAACATATCGAACCGGGGATTATCGCCATAATGGCTGATAATCTCCGGTTTCGTTTCGGGGAAATTCAGAAATAGCCGACCGTCCCAGAAGAGAAAGCAGATATATTGATTCCCTTCTCCCTTCCCCCTCACCACTTATCCCTGTAGTTCTGGCGCCGGGGTCGCAATTTGTTCAAACCATCCCGATAATTCTGCCGAACACAATCCATCAGTGTAAAAAGAAAAATCTCCGCCGCTGATACAACAACTGCTCTCTCGCCCGCCCCCGCGGAGCCTCGGAGCATAGCAAAGAGGCGTAGCTCCTGCCGGAGGTCCAGAGCGTAGCGAAGGAATCCTTGACTCCAGCGAATGCACGTCTTGCGCACGCTTGGGTTCATAAAAATCCGGCTTGAGCCTAAAAATACAGGCATACACCTACTGTATCCCTTTGGTTTCAAGTCCGTCTTTCGCTCTCTTCACAAGTAGCTGTGAAGTCCTTTCAAAAGATAGCTCACACCGAAATAGGTGAAGAGTACAAAGAAAAAACCGCCAATGGTGAAAAGAGCGGTCAAAAAAGGCAACTTCTTGATAAGCTTTCCATCTTTCTGTTCCTTCGATCTTAACATGAGTAAGGAGAAATAAAGAATCCACGTAAGCAGCGCCCATATTTCCTTGGAATCCCACCCCCAGTAGGTTGTCCATGCTTCATTAGCCCACACAGATCCTGTTAAGATGCCATAGGTGAGGAAGATGAATCCGAAACGAATGCAGACAACCGATGAATTTTCCCACTTTTTAACCGGCCGTTTGAGCCAGAGGGATATGGCCAATCCTATTCCGGTTATGAATCCCATTGCAAAACCAGCATATCCAAGGAAACATGCCGCAACGTGGATGGTCAGCCAGTTGCTCCTTAACGCAGGGAAAAGAGGACGGATCGAGGCATCCAGTGTGGATGCATACCCAAGACAGACAACGGAGACGAACGGGATGAGCACCAGCAGTTCTCTCATGCCACGGGGCAGCACAATGACCAACGCAACAAACCACGATGCCCAAGCAAAGAATACAAGAGTTTCATACATGCTCGTCAACGGGGAGTGTCCAGCTTCAATCCATCTGCACGATATAGCGAGAGAAAGGGAGGCAAAGCCACCGGTGGCAAAGAGTACGGAAATCCGGAATAAGGCAACGCTTCTATTCAGCAGATAGAAGATGCCGGTCACACATGCAACAGAGTAGAATACCAATGCTATATTAACCGACTGTAGATGCATCATCGCAAAGCTCCCCTCAATCAAACTTCCCCAGACCGATCCATAAGGTAAACCCGAGTGCGAGGAAGATGAAACCGCAATAGACAAAAGGGATACCGGGATCGCGTACAAGCTCAAATCCGCTCCACTGCCATCCCACCGGGTCGTACTTCGACTGATATATTTTATATCCATTAAACCTGAAGGGATGATTCACCTTGACCGTTCCAGAAGCGACCTGTTTGTCCCCTTCGAGAATGCTAACCGTTGACGTATAAGACTTGATGTTCTCAGAATGCCTGTCAAAAAAAATGACACGGCCTGCCCGCAATGTTCGGCTCAAACCTATCGGCGGGAAGTGGGGGAACCGAGCGAAGAGCCACCCTCTTTCTGTTCCGCCCCCTGCTTCAACCGCAACTTCAAGCGCAGGATTATTAGGCTCCCGGCTCCTGCTTATGATTTTTCCTCCGTTGGTGATTTTAAAATCAGGTACGTATCGTACCGGCAACACCCGTAGCTCTTCCGGGCCTACCCACCGGCCTATGGTAACGGGATACGCACGCAGCCCCCCGTTATCCCCCGCGCTGATGCCAATCTCATGCTCACCACCAGGATATCTCTCCACACAAAAGCGATCGAGCCTCAAGCAAAAGCCAGGTGCGACCAGTGCACCTTCCTCTCCCCTGAACTCTCCGGTCTGCTGACCTTCATAGAGTTGAACATACCCTCGTTTCCCGTAGCATCTACCAAGAAAGACTCCGAGCAAAACAATGAGCAGGCCAAAGCGGATAAGATGGATCCAAATTCTCGGCAAGTCCTGGCGAAAAAACAGGATGAGTCCGAGCAGGATGTTCAAAAAAAACAGGGATAGGATGATGACAAGCGGATTTGATGCGAATACCGTTTCTGCTTGGGATGGGGGAAGGAAACTGCAGCAGGCAGCGATACTACCGATAATGACGAGGAGCGCGACTGTCGCCCTGCGTGACGCAATAAACCTGAGCATCTGTGACATTATATCTTTTTCTCCAACCACCGCTATGCGTACGGTCGCCGGTAGCGCAGATTGGCATACATGGAAATTGTGCAGGGCTCTACATTATAGGGAATTCGCTATTTGGAGGTTTCGATCCCGGTTTCTTGAGGCTTTAGCCGCTTGTCGGAATCGGTCCTCGAAACAGCGGCCCCTTTTCCTTCTCTGCAGGCGCGATGATTAGAGCCGCCTCATGAAGGCTGTCAGATCTTTCTTTTCCTGAGGATTCAGATGTAAGTCGAGTACGAGATTGAAGAGCTCAACTGTGTCCTCAAGGGTAAGGCACCGCTGATCGTGCACGTATGGTGGCGAATCCTTTATCCCGCGGAGGGGAAAGGTTTTAATCGGTCCCTCAGCTCGTATGTATTGCCCGTTGATCATCTGCGGCTTATAGAAACGTTCCACCTTCAAGTCGTGCATCGAATTGTCCGTGTAGTACGGCGCAGGATGGCAGTCGTCGCATCGCCCCTTGCCGAAGAAAATGGTCTCGCCCCTGAGTTCGGAATCCGATGCCTTCTTGGGATCCAGCTTGCCAAAGACGTCTAATCTGGGCGCGGGGGGGAAGTCCAGCAGCTCCTGGAACTCGGCCATGAAGTGGACCTGACTACCCCGCTCAAGGACATTCAATCCTTTTTTCATGGCAGTCAATGGATCTCCGTCGAAATAGGCTGCTCGCTGCTCGAATTCCGTGAAATCCTCGACACTTTTCAGCGCCCGTTGCGACCCGAAGAGTCGCTGGATGTTTACACCTCGGAGAGACGGCGTGTCGAGGCGGTTCCTGTGGGACTGGGGGCGAATATCTCCAACGAGGTGTGTGGCAGCGTCGGTATGGCCATTGGCATGGCAATCGAAACAAGTCACGCCAAGGCTCGGCTTTTCGCTCTTGCGGTCTTCGGTAGCGTTGAACTGCTGCTGCGGGAACTGCGTCACGAGAAGCCGCAGGCCCTCGAGCTGTTTGGGATTCAGTATGCCGTTGAAAAGTTCGAAGTAATTATCAATGGTGACAAGCTGTCCCTGAGATACGTCCCCCATATCCTTGTGCGTGGTGAGATATATAGGGGCAGGAAACTCGGGAAGGAACCACTCCGGCAGATCGAAATCCATGTCAAACCGCTTCAAACGGGGAAGCTTGTCAAGAACCATATTAGGGAAGACCATCCCTCCCACCTCGTGAACGGGATGGGGGAGCGGCAGATACGGGAACAACCCCTTCTCTTTGATGTTATCCGATGTCATCGCCGAAAGCTTCTCCCATGTGAGGCCGTCTTTTAACCTGGCCGTAGGACCGACGGGGATGGGTTTCCCTCCGGACATAGTCACATCCTTAGAAACATTTTTAGATAGATCATATCGCTCGTTTAAAAGCTTCTTATGCCGCTCCATGAGCCCGGGTTTAGCTGCGATATCCTTCTCCTTAACTTCCCCGAAGGTTTCCTTCATTACCACAGGGGAGTAGCTGGATTCCCGTCCTGCTCTCACTTCAGGTCCCTGACCCTTTTGCTCCGCCATTGCGCACGAGAACAGTAACAGTGCCGGGGAGAACAGAAGACCAACGCCGCTTCTCATCCAGGTTCTCATAGGTCCCTCCTCTCTTGCCTTAAGGTACTGTCAAAAGTTTCTTTAAAGCAACCACAGATTTCTCAGATTATTTATGCCTTTTCTGAGTAAATCAGTGGTGATTCATCTGTGGTGACATGCGTATAACTTACCGTATTACCCTTTTATACTCCAGAGATACCATCCCAAAATTAAATAACAACCCTATCCGTTTCCCAGTAGCTTTAAGATAATTATGAAGCTGCGCCTCATCTATCTTAGTGAGCCCCTTCGTAGCTTTTATCTCTACTAACACCTTGTTCTCAACTATAAAATCCGCTTCGTATTCCTTTATCTTCTCCCCTTTATATACAATATCCAGCTTCTCTCGTCTCGTATATCTTAGCCCCATCCTCATAAATTCTTTAGCCAAGGCTTCCTCATACACGGCCTCTAGAAAGCCATGCCCTAATTCTTTATGTACTTCCATCGCCGCCCCAATTATTTTATAGGTTAAGTCCTTGTATAAAAATTCTTTCCCTTTTGCATTCGCCACAGATTTATTCACCACAGATTGGCGCAGATTTCCTCCCCCCAAAAAATCTTTACAACTATCTGTGCAATCTGTGGTTGCATTTAGTTTTTTCATAAAACTTTTGACACTACCTGCCTTAAGCTGTGCATGTAACGAAAGATTTATCCATAAGCCGTGAAAGATTGAAATCCTTCACCGCTTCATCAATGAGCAGCCAGGCTTCACCCGCCGCCGCGATGCGGGTGTTCCTCGTTTTGACAGCCAGCTCATCCACGCGATTTATCGGGTAATAGGAGATACCCTCGAGAGTAGAGATCCGATGGTTTACATCCGGCGGATCGGCAAGGTCCAGTATGCATAGCAAACTGCCTTTTCTTCTCTCCATTACTTCCTGCATATCATGGTACCCGATGACCTCGTGGGGCGCCCCCGTGGCTGTCACCAGTATGTCCACCCTCTGCAGCATCTCGAAAAATTGGCTGTACGGTATGTATCCGGCCGAGCATTGTTCGGCGACGGCCTTCGCGTTCTCTACTGATCTCGAGCAGAAATAAATATCCTCGCACCCTTTCGTGCGCAGGTGAAGTCCCACAAGCTTGCCCATTTGTCCCGCTCCGAGAATAAGTACCCTCTTGTCGCGCATGCTGCCATGAGTATCGAGAAGCAATTTCACTGCAAGAGAAGCGGCAGAGCAGATACCTTTGTCAATTCCGGTTCGGTTCCTGACACTCTTGGAGACGTTCATACATTTCTGAAAGAGCCTGTTGAGGACGGGGCCGGTACAACCCAACCCCAGTGCGGAATGGTACGCATTCTTGATCTGTCCGACGATCTGCTTCTCGCCTATTATGTGAGAATCGAGGCCGCAGGCTACCGAAAAAAGGTGCCGTACTGCCTCTTCGCCTTCTATGAAAGTCACATCGTCAAGCGATGCGAGTTTTGAAACAGCATGGGAGTCGTGTATATATTCCTCTAAAGGCTTCGGAAGACTTGAGGATGCCCTCACAACCGCGTATATCTCAAATCTTAAACATGTGGAAAGAATCAAGCATTCGTGGACACCATGTCTGTTGCGGAGTGACATGAGCTCACGGGGGAGTTGCTCTTTAGACACAAAGATACGTTGGAGATGGGAAGGTTTTTCTTTGGTGCATTGGGAGAGGCAAACAAGTTGAGTTTGCATTATCTCTGACCTCTAGCACATGGTAACATAGCTCAATACTGGTGTCAAAAATTATAGCTGAGGTGCGCGATATATACTAGTGTAGTGTCCCGGAAATAGACAGACAGATACGCGTGCGTATGCGATAGTGCTCGACATGAGAACCAAATTGCTTGCTACAGCGCTGGAGACGGACGAGTTGAGGCAACTGGAAGAATGGGTAAGAGCGCATGGAACACCGCAGCAGGTGGTGATGCGCAGTT
>JAPLCX010000026.1 GCA_026392035.1 Candidatus Auribacterota bacterium
TCCGATCAATGGCAATTCCTACCGGGGATATAAACTCTCCCCTCCCGCTCCCCTTCTTCCCTATAGTTTTGATCGGCTTCCCGTCCCCTGCAAAAACCTTCACCATCCCATTCCCCGAATCCGCAACCCAGACTCTCCCCTCCCCGTCCACCGCGACCCCGTGCGGGGCGAAGAAACCGCCCTCGAAATGATTTATGAATTTTCCATTCTGATCAAATATCTGCACCCGGTGATTGAAAGTGTCCGCGACATACACCAACCCATCCCTGTCAATGGCCACGCCGCAGGGGTCATTGAACTGCCCCAGGGCATTCCCCTTCCCTCCCCACGCGAGTAGAAAGAACCCCTCCGGATCAAACTTCTGTATCCGATAGTTGCGAAAATCGGCCACAAAGACATTCCCCTGACCATCAAGGGCGATCCCCCGCGGCTCTCTGTATTCACCCGGCCTCTCACCGATGCCCCCGCCGGTTATCCTTATCTTCTGACCCTTTTCAGCCTCGATGCGGATCAGTTTGCCGGGCGCCTCCGCCTTTAAAAAAGCCTTTTTCGAACATGCGGGCGCCACGAGCAAGAGCACGATCAAAAATATAAATATCAACCTCATACGACCCCCCTTTCATCTGCGCAACCGCGCGCCGATTGCTTGAAATCTCCCTTTGAGAATTTCCGGATCCTGTGGTTGCGGCGATCAACGATATAACCTGCCCGCCCCTTTTTCTCCAGGGGTAACGGGTCAGTGAGGCACTGATTTTTTAGCTGCAGTCATGACTCAGTCAAAATCCCCGCTTCCTTAAGCCTGAAACCATAAACATTCCTGAACAGATGTCTGAATTCCAAATATTGTTGCAGGCTGTCTCGCAACTCTGGTGTAATAACCGCCGGCCTTACCCCTTCCAAGGATCTGCTCATTTAAACAAGAAGACTGATATGCCAACTTCTTTTATTAGGCAATCCGCCTTCCATTTCTTCAGCTACACGGCAAAATATGCGCTCCATGGCCGTATAAAAGTCATGAAGGAAAGCCTCTGGCGCGGCGCAGATTTCTCTCGCATTCTCTATGTTGATGCTCTATTTCTTCCCGCCATGCAGAGAGATACTTTTTATAACATTCTGTCGCTTTCATAGGATAAATTTTATCAAATATGATTGGGTCTCAAAAAGACGTTACCCGAGGGTCGAATGTAATATCTGTACCTTGAACCCGCCCACCCGGCTGAGCGCTATTTAAAATCCCGCTTTGAAAATTTGCGGATTAAGTGGTTCCGGCAATCCACGATATAGACCCCTGGGCCATCCTTTTCCAACGCGATCCCCATGGGGAACTGGAGAAGAGGTTTGCCGGATTCAGAAGGCTTCAGTACCCCGAGCAGCTTCCCGTCTCTTGAATACTTAAGCAACCTGTGGCCGGGCGGATCCGTCAGGTAAATGTCACCCGTGCTGTCAACGTCAAGGTACGGCTCATTAAACACTCCCTGCTCCCAGCCGTCAACCTTGAACTCGCTCAGGTAATTCCCCTCTCGGTCGAGTATCTGAACTCGCTTATTCCCGGCATCTGCCACATATACCTTCCCCTTCCGATCAATGGCAATTCCTACCGGGGATATAAACTCTCCCCTCCCGCTCCCCTTCTTCCCTATAGTTTTGATCGGCTTCCCGTCCCCTGCAAAAACCTTCACCATCCCATTCCCCGAATCCGCAACCCAGGTGTCCGCGACATAGACTTTCCCGTCCCCGCCGACGGTCACGCCGCAAGGGTCCTTGAATTGGCCCGGGTAGTCACCCTCCTCCCCCCACGCCTTGACAAAGAGACCCTTTGCGTCGAACTTTTGTATCCGGTAGTTGCGAAAATCGGCGACGTAGGCATTCCCCTGGCCATCGAGGGCGATCCCGCGAGGCTCGGTGTACTGCCCCGGCGCATCACCCTGCCCCCCCTCGAGCATCTGCACGCGCGGAGGCGCGGGGGCTGGTATCGCTGGAGCCGCACCCGCACCCTTCTCTCCCTGCCCGCCCCTGCCCACCCCGCCGAAGTACGCGGTCTGATAAATCGCCGCGCCCTTATTCCTGAAGACGGGGCGGAAAATATCGGTGAGCTGGTTAAACTTTTCCAGCTGGTCAGGTCGATATTTAATTCTCTCGGTGTTGCCCACATAGACGTAGTCGATATTATATTTAGCAATAAGCGCGCTCAGTTCGGCCGGATCTATTGACGTATAAAGCTTTATCACGTCGTTCCTGCGCATCTCTTCGTAGCGATACCCCCTCTGGGAGACATGACTCCCCCAGCCCACCACCGTGGGCAAACCGGTATTCGCGCTGACCCTGGCGTATTCATATAGATAATCGGCACCCGTCGCCTCGGCGATCACAGGCTGTCCGGGAACCGCCTCATTGAGCCAGGAGATCGCATCGTACTCATCGGGTACGCTCGCCCTCATGTACGCATACCCGTTGAGCGTGGGGCGGCTCAGCATCCTCGGGAATATCGTTTTGAGCGGACCGCGGGGCGGCTCTAATGATCTTCGCCCATAGTTATCGTCGCCGATTGTTCTGGCCCTCGGCCCCATGACGGTGAACACCAGCGAGGCCGCGAGGAGCGCGAAGAGGAGCGCGCGCCAGACGGCTCTCACCAGTAATCGCAGAAATCTCTTTACCCCCCCGCCCTGATGCGCTGGGGCATCGAATATTCGGGACAGGCAATAGCTGCCGGCGATGGAAAAGAAAAACCAGACCGGCATGTAGAACTTGAATATCGTGTTCATCCTCTTCCACTCGCCCCCTTGGAGGAAGTCCTTTATGTGGAATATCTCGCAGAGGGCTATGATGGAATATCCATAGAGGACGAGGGTGAGGACGTAGACTGCCGACCTGTTAAAACGGTTCCTTTTGAGGACAATAAGCCCCGTGAAGAGAAACGCGAGCGCGATGGAGAGCGTCGCATAATCACGCGTTCCCAGCACCCTGAAGACAATCCATGGTGCCGCCGCAGCGAGCAACATCCCGAAGACGAAAAGCGCCCTCGCCCAGAGCCGGCGCCTCCTGTCAATGTAGCGGAGAAGCTCGCGCGCGAAGAGGCCGGTAATGATGAAGATAAAGAAGCCAAAAAAGCGGAGGAGGGCCAAGGGACTGGTGGTCAAATTCCCCACGAGGCCGATCCCCATCCCCTGCCTGCCGAAGAACTGGAAAAATGGCGAATAGGCGACCAGCGCGGTCAGGGCAAGGAGCAGCGTCGGGCCGGCCGTCTTCACCAGCGCCCTGAGCGGACTTCCCACCATCCCCTCGCCGCGGATTATCGAGAGAATGAATCGGATGATGCGACCGAAGAAACCGCTGTTCCACCATATCGTATATGATGCTATGGGGATGCGTGAGGGCGGCGTCCGCTGGACAATCACCTCCCTTGCCAGGAGCACCAGCGCAAGCATGAGCAGATACGTGGGAAAGTCCCACGTGTTCATCGGTATCATCATGCCGATCACGACCGCAGAGATAAAGAAATTAGCGAGTGCTTCCATTCCGCGGCCTGGTAGGCCGATGCCATGGCGGCTCTCCAAGAGAATATTGAGGCCGAGTGCAAGAAGAAAGATGCCGAACGGCATGGCGATGATGTGGGCGTGCAGATCAACAAAGATAAAGCTCCAGAGCGGGAACTCGTGCACCGTGTATGCAATCACCTCGTGGGCGCAGCGGAAAAAACGGAACACGGGCTCATGGTGGGTGGGCATGGCGATGCGGCAGAAGCGGTACAAGGCTTCCCTCCATGGCTGCGTGTCGATCAGGAGGAAGAAACCATCGAGGTTCCCCATGAGCCCCGCGAAAACCCCTCCGCACACACCGTACCTGATCCTGCCCGTGACAGTGTACACGATGGAGAAGACGCACGAAATCACCAGCGCGGGAATGAGACAGAAACAGAGATTGTAGCTTATATGCGAGGGGATCCCCGCCAGCTTCGTGAGCATGGCGACGAGGTAATGGCCGTAGTAGTAGTAGTTGAGGCAGATTCCCGACGCCCACGGATCAATTGGGGGGAAGGAACGGCTCCGCAGAATTGAATTTATGAACGAGGAGTCCATGGAGCTCTCGCTCCAATAGATATCGGGATTGTAGAGCCGGAAAAGCAGGAACAGGCAGAACGCCCCGAAAAATACCAGTTCGGAAACGATGATCTGCTTCCTCCTCAGCCTGAAAAAGGCGCGCCACCCGCATTCGCCCTCGGCGCGCTGCCATGAGAGGAGGAGCACCACGGCCAGGGAGAGGAGGATGAGCCGGCGGGAAAACGCTGCGGCGCCAAGGCTCGCCGTGATCCAGACGATGTAGCCGGCGAGCGCGATCGCCATGACCTTGGCGAATGGGTATCCCCGGTCGGCAAGGTTGCCGAAGAACGAAGCTGTCAGCGGCAGGGCGAGGAGCCCCATGATCTCCACCATGGCGAGCCATACGATGAGCGCTCGCAGTCCGCTGTAGCGCGAGGGGGTGTACCCCTCGAGAGAGGGTTCTATGGCGCCTGTCCGTCTCTCAGGGCGGTTGGACTCGTCCGCCCCGAGTGCATCCGCGAGCACCGGCCAGTAATCGATCTTGGGCTCTGCCTTGAGGAGTCGCTCGATGTATTCGGCAGGATAATTCGCCACCTTGCGGAAGAGAAGCACCTTGGGGTGATCGTACACCGTGAAGCTTTCGTCGGAGTAGTCATCGTCAAAACTGATCCCCCAGAGCCGCGGGTGTGCGGCCACGCTCTTCACCAGCCTGTAGCCAAGCCGCTCAGCAAAGAGCAACCGGTAGTAATTCGATGTGATGGGGTAGCGATCCGGGACCCTGAGGACGGAGCCGTACATCCGTTTTGTCGGGATCGCAATGAGGTAGCCCTCCGCCAGTTCGCGAGCGAGGTCCCTCGCCTTGTTCCTGTCGTCGGTTTTGTAAATGTCCAGCTGCTTGACGGTGTAGCGATGCGTGCCGGTATTCCCCTCATCGGTGTGGCAGGGGAGGCCGCCGAATTCCCATGTCTCACCGAGGATGTGCGAGCCCTTCGGGATATTTTTATAGATCCAGCGCGACGCGGTGATACGCGAGCTCTCGCGCCCGTAGATGCCCGTATAGGCGAGCGAGTAGAAAACGGAAAAGGCGAGCACGAGTCCGAGGGCACCGCGCAGGGCGATCCCCCAGCCGCGCTCGCGCACCCTCTCATAAACCAGGCAGACTCCCTGCGCCCCGAGCATGCAGAAGAACGGGATGAGGGGGGCAAGGTAGCGGAGGAATTTGACCTGAAAACTCAGCGTGACGCCTCCCACCGGCACGAGCCACATCATGAGGAGCAGCGCACTCCGGTCTGGTTTCCTGAGCCAGCGGCACATGAGGTAACCTGTGCCCGCGAGGACGGTAATCCCCAGGGGCGCCCCCATGCAGTACCCGACGAGGTTTTTGATCTGGTATAATCCCTTCACGGTGTGCGCATACTGTAAGGTCCATGGTGGCGCCCATCTCCCCTGGACCATATCCTTTTGCTCTCTCAGCTGCCTCATGAATTCCTTGTGATCGATGAAGAAGAATGGCGCGCACACGGTAAAAGACGCGGCGCACACGATAAGTCCGGCGAAAAGCTTTCCCCATTGACTGAGCGAACGCATCCTTCCCTGCCTCCAGCAATAGGCGACGTGGGCAAACCCAAGGGGGAGGAGAATCGGCAGCGCGGTGAACTTTGTGGCGAGTGCCAATCCCGAGAAAAGGCCGGCGAGGCAATAGTGCCGCAACCTCCCCTCCTGCATGACGCGCGCGTTTGAGTAGATTGCCAGCATGATCAGGCTGGTGAGCATCACATCAACCGTCAGGAAGTGAGCGAGCTGGATATGGAATACCGTGAAGGCGAAAAAGAGAGAGGCCAGGCAGCCGGAACGCCTCGAGAAGAGCCGGCTCCCGATGAGAAACGTGAGGAAAATCGTCAGCGTGTCAAAAAATGCGGACCAGGCCCGGCCCACGACAAAGAGATCACCTGCCACGGGAAGGGCGCGAGGGAGGATGCACGTCAAAAAATTGTGCGACGACCTGATGAGGTAGAGCGGCAGCGAGCCGTACGCAAAGAAGTGCGGGTTATACGCCTCGATGCGTTCCCTGACCGTGACATGCTCGCCCCGGTCAATCTTACCCCTCAGGGCGTGGAGCTGCCTGTCGATATCGCCGACCGCGTACGAGACACGCGCCTCATCGGGATGGAACACCTCCGGCCTCCCCCAATCGAGGCGGTAAAAGCGGAGGCCGCCCCCGAGGAGCAAGGCCGCGAGGAAGAACACGAGGTATCGTCTGTTGCTGTTCATTTTTTCAGGAGACCGTTGACATAAAAACCCAGGGGAGACTCCCCTATAGCAACCCTTCCAATCGCAGTAACGTATCCTGAGCACGTCGAGAAACATCCGCAACGGATCGCTCGCGATACTCACCCGACTCCGCGGGGAATCATACCAGGTCACCGGGACCTCCGCGATGCGGTATCCGTATTTCCGCGCGATAAAGAGCGCCTCCACATCGAAACTGAAACGCTCAATCCGCTGTTGCGCGAACACGCGCCTCGCCGCGTCAGCGCGGAACAGCTTGAATCCGCACTGGGTGTCCTTGAAGCCGCGGAGCGTGAAGACCCTCACGATCTTGTTATATATTTTTCCCATCAGCTCGCGGTACCACGGCTGGTGGACGCGCACGTCCGCCCCTCGAGCGCTCCGCGATCCGATGGCGATGTCAAATCCCTCGTGGAGCAGCTTCGGAAAGAGCTTTTCCGCATCTTCGATGGGTGTCGAGAGATCCGCGTCGGAAAAGAGGATGTACGCTCCGCGCGCCACCTCGATGCCATGCCGCACTGAGAACCCCTTGCCCCGATTCGTACCGTTGAGGACAACCCTCACGTTCGGCTTCCTCGCGGCATACGCCTCGGCGACGCGGACGGTGCCGTCAGTGGAACCATCATCCACCGCAATGACTTCAAAGGGCTGCCCTCGCGCGGACAGGTACTCATATACCCTCTCAAGCGTCGCCCCGAGCCTTGGCTCCTCATTGAAGGCGGGAATCACCACCGAGAGATAGAGTTCGTCTTCTTTCATAGTAAAGGGGTCAAGTCTTGAATTTCAATTTTCTAGGTCGGGAGCTTACCTTGACATACACGCCATTCCTATTATCACGCGCATCCCTGCCCGACCTACTTCTCGCCCACCCTGTAAATCCTCACGTCATCGCGCGCATAGACCAGAGGGAATGTTCCGGCAAACGCCCTGAGGCCCGCGGCGCTGTACTTCTTCGCCTCCAGTGTGCCGACATACACATACTGGACCCCGTACTTCTGGAGGAGCGGTTTGACAGTCTCCTTGCGCGCCTCGTCGTACATCCGCTTGATGTCCTGGGTGCGCTCCATGATGAGCTTCCAGCTCCAGTCTCTCCAGAGGGACTCCTGGTTGCCCCACCCAAGGAGGGTCGGGTGCCCCGTGAAAGTGGACACGCGGCCGTGAAAACTGTAGGGGTCCCCCGTCGCCTCCAGGATAACCTCGCGCGCGGGAACGTGCTCGCTCACCCACCGCAGGGCGTTATACTCCCCGGGGTACCGCTGTCTGATGTACGCCGTCCCGTCCAGCGTTGGCAGGTAGGGGACGGGAGATTGTGTGCCCCCGCGGAATCTCTGGCACCGGTGGTAGGTGCCCCACACCGGATAGATGAGGGATCCCGCGACGAGCGCCGCGAGCGCCGCCTGCCAGGCCACCCTGAAACCGCCTCGCAGTCGCTCGGCCACGAAGCTGCTCCCCGCCGCAACGATGAGGGAGGATAGTATCCACGCCTGGAAATAGTACTTAAAAACCGTATTTTGCCTCTGGAGTCTTTCGCCATAAAAATCTTTCAGGTAGAACAGCTCACAGCCGAGAAAGAGCGCCGCGCAAAACAAGAGCAGGAGCGCCACAAACAGCTTCTCAGGGGGGAAATCACCGCGCGAAAAAACAACCATGACGGCCAGGAGGCACACCGCGCTCATTATCCCCACCACCGCGCATCCCGCAATCAAACCCCCCGCAACCAATACCCCCATGCCGAGGAAGGCGAGCGGCCAGCCGTTCACCTGGAGTATCCGCGCCCGTGAGCAGCGCAGAAGCTCCGCGATCAGGTAGCTGAACGCGACAAAACAGGCGAGGCCGTTCACCGTGAAAAAAGCGCCGAGCGGCGAGCGCTTCGCCGCCTCCACAAGGCTTGCGTGCGGCTTTGCCTCAGGCTGGAACTGGAGCCGGAACGGGAGGAAGAGGACCACGCTGAGAATGACGAGCAGGAGGATCCAGCCGAAAAAGCGCCAGCTCTTCGCCAGGGCCCTGTGCCGCGAGGCAATGACGACACCGGCGAGAAACAGGAGCAGCACGTACGTGGGATAGTCCCACGTGTTGAACATGAAGACAGAGCCGAGGATGAGGGAAAACACGATACTGTAGAGACGCCATCCCGGCAGCGAAAATTTAGGGAAGATATCCCCCTGCCGCGTGAAGAGGACAAGGAGCATCGAGAGCATAAGGAAGCCGAACGGCATAAACATGAAGTGGGGATGGAGATCTCCGAGGAGGAAGCTGAAACAGGGAAATTCATGGATCGTACCCGGGATGACCTCGCGCGATCCGTGGGCAAACATCTCATACCACCAATCCCTGCCCGTGAGCCCACCCGACCGAAGCGCACGCAGGATTGCGTCAAAGTTGCCCACGCCGAGGAGGAAGAGCGGCGCGAGGAGCGCAGGTCCCCTGCGCCGGGTGAGGTTATAGGCGAGGCTGAACGCCCCGCAACAGGCGAGGGGCACGATGCTCGCGACCGCGAGGTTGAAGCCGACCTCGGGTTTCACCGCGGCGAGTTTGATCACACCGGCAAAAACAACATAGCCAAAGTAGTAGTAATTCACAGGTTTCCCCGCGAACCAGAGATCCTGCGGCGGCATTGAACGGCCCCGGAGCACCGCCTGGAGGTACATCATATCCGGCTCTTTCTCGGCGAGCGTGATGTCGGGCTTGTACGATTGTATGAACACGGCGAGAAAGTAGAGCGCGAGGAACAACACCTGCTCGAAAAGAAGAATCCGCTTCCGCTCGCGCAGGAAGGACAGCATCTCCTTGACGTTCAACGTGTAGAAAATCGAGGCGGATATCAGGAAGAGAATCAGGAATGCGGCGAGCGACGCCCCATCGAATGGGTAGAGGCTCAGGGAGGCGGCAACCCATCCCGCATACGATATGACGAGCAGGCCGAGCAGCCGTGCCACCCCCAGTCCCCCATCCGGCAGGTTCCGGAAGAGAAAGAAACAGAGCGGCCAGCTCGCCGCCCCCAGGAGCTCGATTACGACCAGCCATCGCAGGATGCTCATATTCAGTAACCGGTGATCCCCATTCCCCTCTGAAAGTCACCCCGTGGGCGCTCACCGCTGAGGCGACGATGGATTTTCCCACCGACAATGCGCTCGAAGAACGCAACGCCTGTACTACCACCAGGTTCCGCGCTGCTGGTAGGTCTTGATAAACCGCTCGATGCTGCGGTCGAAGGTCTTTTCCACGTCATCCGGAAACACACACGCAGGGAACTCCCCCGCCCGCAGGTGACTCCTCAGACACTCGCAGCATTTCCCCTTCTTGCTGCAAGGGCTATAGGTGCAGCGGCACCACGCCATCGTGCGTTCATATGTGCACTCCGCCATCGAGAGCTCCTTTCTTCGGCGAGCGCGACAAGGAGAAAATGTCCAACTACTGACCGAGGGTGAACAAGCGAATATGCTGCCACTGATTTTCTGGAATGCGTCTGAAGTACTCTACGATATCTGGATCAAATTGAGTTCCCGCGCAGCGCGTGACCTCATGGAATGCCCGCTCGAGAGAAACCGCCTTGCGATAGGGGCGGATGGTGGTCATGGTATCGAATGTGTCCACGACGGAGAAAAGCCTCGCCCCCAGGGGAATGTCCCTCCCCCTGAGCCCGGCCGGGTATCCCTTGCCGTCAAACCGCTCGTGGTGGTTGAGCACGATACCGAGGGATGGCTCCAGAAAGTCAATGCCCTTCAGTATATTATAGCCAATCTCCGGGTGCATGCGCATGAGGCTCCACTCTGCCGCCGTGAGCTTACCCGGTTTTAGGAGAATTTTATCGGGGATGCCGATCTTGCCGATGTCGTGCAGCATCGCCCCCTTTGAGATTGCGCCCAGATCCTTGCTCTTGATTCCCACACCCTTCGCGAGAAGGATGGCGTACATGCTCACCCGCTGCGAGTGATTGCCCGTTCGGTGCTCCCGCGCATCGAGCGATGCCACCAGCGCCTGGAGGGTCATATCGTACGAGTGCTTCAACTGCTGGAGCGTCTTTCTCAGATCGTTCGTCCGCTCCTCAACGAGGACCTCGAGATTGCGCTGGTACTCTTTATTCTCGAGAATCAGCCGGCGCTTTTCCAGCGCCTTTGACACCGAAAAGGCGAGCTCCTTGAGGTTGATCGGCTTGACGACATAATCATCGGCGCCCTGGGTGAGGCAGTTGATCGCGCTCTGAGTCTCGTCAATCGCGGTGAGCATGATAACCGAGGTGTCCGGCCAGCGGTTCTTGATCTGCTGGAGGAGCCAGAAGCCGCTCTGCCCAGGCATATTGATGTCGCTGATGATCACCGCAGGCGGGTGTACTTCCATCAGAGAAATCGCCTCCTGGGAATTCGCCGCCGACGCACAGGTGTACCCGTGCAGCCCGAGACCCCGTGCGACGATATCCCGCACGCTGGGTTCATCATCGACCACCAGTATATCGTCGTCATCTCTCATGGGTAGCCGTCCTTGATACAGTCAATCCCTTGACTCAGTGAACATAGTATATACCATCCAGCTCCGATCCGCAATGTGCAGCCTGCCAATTCACTGACTGAGCCGCTGCCGGTGATGGTCATGGAATCACCGTTTTCCACTCCTGCCAAGAAAGTAAGCGCGCACCCTCCGCGCGACGGCGCTATTGCCGAGAGCCCGCCGGAGTTCCTCAACAGGAGCGCGCGCAACACCCTTGATATCGCCAAACCTGCTCAGGAGGAGCGCGCTCCTTTTATCGCCAATCCCCTCGATCCCCTCAAGTTCCGAAGCCAGGAGCCGTCTCATTCTCACGCCCCGATGGCCGCCTATCGCGAACCGATGCGCCTCGTCCCGGACCCTCTGGAGGAAGAGCGTGACACTCGAGCCGGGGGTCATGGGAACAGCGTTTTTCCTCCCTTCAAGAAACACCCGCTCCGGCCTCTTCCGCCCGCCGGTTTCCCGCTCCTTGGCGAGGGCTATCACCCTTATCCCTTTCGTTCCGAGATCACTGAGCGCTCTCACCGCCGCATGGAGCTGCCCCTTCCCCCCATCTACCACGACCAGATGGGGGAGCGCTCCCGAGTGCGTCGCCCGGCGGATCCTGCGCGCGAGCACCTCGTAGATCATCCGGCAATCATCGGCGCCGCCCTCCACCTTGATATGAAAATGCCTGTAATCCTCCTTACACGGGGCGCCGTCGCTGAACACCACCACGGCTCCGACCGCCCATGAACCACCGATATTCGAGACATCGACGCACTCAATCCTCCTGGGAGGAGCAGCGAGGCTGAATCTTCTCCGCATCTCATCGAGCAGCTGTTCCCACTCGAGCTCCCTCGCCCCCCGCGAGACAAATGACGCCTCCGCATTCGTGGACGCCAGGGTGACGAGCGCCCTTGTGGCGCCCCGGCACGGGGCGAGGATGCGCACCGCTCCTCCTCCCCGTTCACCCGCGAGGAGCGACTCGAGCGCGACGCGGTCCGCCGGCAGAGCCGGCACGAGGATTTCAGGAGGTATGTACGCGCATCCCAGGTAATGGTTGATCAGGATTCCGCGGGTGACGGCCACGTCATCCCCCGGGATTCCCTCCAGTGCAATCGTCCTCTTCCCGATGAGCCTCCCCCCGCGCACGCAGAGGATCGCGGCTTCTCCACGGGTCCCTTCCCGGTACACGCCGATCGCATCCCGATCAGCGCCATCGTGAGAAACGCTCTTCTGCCGCTCGACGGTTTTTCTGATCGCCCCGAGCGTATCCCTGATCGCTCCGGCCCGCTCATAGTTCATCCTCGCCGCCTCCGCGCTCATCTCCTTCTCGAGCAGCGAGAGGAGGCTTCCTGTTCTGCCTGAGAGGAAAAGGGTGACGCGATCAACGAGCCCCTGATAGCCGTCCCCGCTGATCATCCCGCAGCATGGGCCGGAGCACCTCCTGATCTCATACTTAACGCAGGGGCGCGTCCTGCGCGAGAGCTCCGCGCCGCTGCAGCTCCTGAGCGGGAACACCTTCTGGAGGAACCGGAGCGTTTTACGCGCCGCGTCAGCCGAGGAGTACGGTCCGAAATATCGGGCGCCGTCTTTCCGCAGCTTCCTGGTGATTGTCAGGGCGGGGTATTCCTCGTTGACGGAAAGGCGTATATGGGCATATGCGGCATCGTCCTTGAGCCTCACGTTGTAGCGCGGCCGGTGTTCCTTGATGAGATTGTTCTCAAGGAGGAGCGCCTCCTTCTCCGTGTCGGTAACGATATAGTCGATCTCATCCGCGTGCGGAATGGCGGCGGGGACGAGCGGCTGCGAGCCCCCGCGATTGCGCACGTGCGCGGACACGCGGCGGCGTAGATCAATCGCCTTGCCCACGTAGAGCACATCCCCCGAGGCGCTCTTCATGAGATAGACGCCTGGTTTTCTTGGCAAGCGCTTTAATTTATCGCGAGAAATCATATTGACTTACACCACAGATACACACAGATGGGCGCAGATTCACACAGACATAGTATATTGTGTGCATCCTGTTTTACACCCACTTCTGCACTCATCTGTGTTTATCAAAGTTCATCCGTGTGTATCTGTGAAAAAACTAACTACCTGAGCTCCAGCTCAAGCTGCTCCAGCTCAAACATCCGGTCCCTCAGCTCAGCGGCGGCCTCGTAGTCATACCGCGCGGCGGCGGCCAGCATCTGCGTCCTCACCGCCTGTATCTTCCGCTGTATCTCGGCGAGATCGCGCGCGCCGATCTCCTCAACGGGCACGGTGACGTAATCCGCCTCGCAGACCTGGCCGATGACGTCGTTCACCGCCTTGCGCACCGTCTGGGGCGTGATGCCGTGCGCCGCATTGTATTTTACCTGCACCTCACGGCGCCGCGATGATTCGCTCACCGCCGCCTCGATCGAGCGGGTGCGGGTTTCGGCATAGAGGACCGCGCGACCGTTGATGTGCCGCGCCGCCCTGCCGCATGTCTGGATCAGAGAGGTCTCCGACCGCAGGAATCCCTCCTTGTCGGCATCGAGCACGGCGACGAGTGACACCTCGGGCAGGTCGAGCCCCTCGCGCAGGAGGTTGATGCCCACGAGCACGTCAAACTCGCCGCGCCGCAGGTCGCGGAGAATCCGCACCCGCTCAATTGTTTCAATATCAGCGTGCAGGTAGCGCACCCTGATGCCGATCTCACCGAGGTATTCCGCCAGATCCTCCGCGGTCCTCTTCGTCAGTGTCGTCACGAGCGCCCGCTCCCCGCGCGCGACCGTTTTGCGGATTTCCCCGATCAGGTCGTCCACCTGATGCGTTGCCGGCCTGATGATGATCTCGGGCTCGACCAGGCCCGTGGGCCGCACCACCTGCTCCACGACCCTGCCGCCGCTCTTCTCACGCTCATACACCCCGGGAGTCGCCGAAACACAGATCACCTGTGCGGCGACCGTTTCAAACTCGCCGAACGAGAGCGGCCGGTTATCCAGGGCCGAGGGCAACCGGAATCCGTATTCCACAAGTGTCTCCTTGCGCGAGCGGTCCCCGCGGTACATGCCATTGAGCTGGGGGACCGTCACGTGGCTCTCGTCTATGAAGATCAAATAGTCGTCCGGGAAATAGCTCAGCAGCGTTGCCGGGGGCTGGCCCGGCTGACGCCCGTCGAGGTGCCGCGAGTAGTTTTCAATGCCCGCGCAGAATCCGAACTCCTGGAGCAGCTCCAGATCGTACTCCGCGCGCTGTCGCAGCCGCTGCGCCTCGATGAGCTTCCCCTGCCGGGCGAGTTCCCGATGCCGCTCCTCGAGCTCTTCGCGAATGGTCACGAGTGCCTTTTTCAGCCGGGTCTCAGGGGTCACATAGTGGCTCGTGGGGTACATGGCGACCTCGTCGAGCGGTTTCACCACCACGCCCCGCAGGGGGTCGATCTCCGATACCCCCTCGACCACATCATCCAAAAACCCAACCCGTACGGCGTGCTCCTCCTGGTGCGCGGGGAAAATCTCAACCACGTCGCCGCGCACCCGGAACGTCCCGCGGTGGAAATCAAAGTCGCCGCGCGCGTACTGGATCTTCACGAGGGCGCGCAAGAGATCATCGCGGTCGAGCCTCATGCCGCGCCCGATCTTCACGTTCATCCCGCGGTAGTCCTCCGGCGCCCCCAGGCCGTATATCGCCGAGACGCTCGCCACGATAACCACGTCCTTCCGCTCGGAGAGCATCGTCGTGGCCTCATGCCGCAATTTGTCGATACGGTCGTTGATCGCAGCGTCCTTCTCGATGTAGGTGTCCGTTTGAGGGATGTAGGCTTCCGGCTGGTAGTAGTCGTAGTAGCTCACGAAGAAGCCGACGGCGTTTCCCGGAAAGAGCAACTTGAACTCAGAGAAGAGCTGGGCCGCGAGCGTCTTGTTCGGCGCGAGCACCAGCGTGGGGAATCCTATCCGGGCGATGACGTTCGCCATGGTGAATGTTTTGCCCGATCCGGTCACGCCGAGGAGCGTCTGGTGGCGCAGGTTGTTCAGGACGCCTTCGGCGAGCGATGCGATTGCCTGCGGCTGATCCCCGCACGGGCTAAGTTCAGAAACAAGCTTGAAACCAGCCATTGACCGATGCCTCCCCTCAATGCTATCTGCCGCGCTCCATCTGCCCAAGGAGCTCGCGCGCCCGCGCGTTCCCCGGACTCACCTGGAGGCAGCGTTCGAGGAGCGGCCGTGCCTTTTCGAACTCCATCTTCCCCATCGAAATCTCCGCGAGGCCGAGCAGCGCGTCCGGATCGTCCTTCCGGCGCTCGATCGCGAGCCGGAACTGCTTTTCGGCATCCCCGGTCTTCCCTTCCGTCAGGTAGAGTTTTGCTGAATTGCTGTAGGCTTCTGGATCAGCGGGCGCAAAATCTTTCGCGCAGTCGAATTCACGCATTGCCTCCCTGACTCTCCCCAGCCGCGCGAGGTATCTCCCGAGGGTGTTGCGGCACACCGCGTCCCGCGGCCGCAGTTGAACTGCGAGCTTGTACTCGCGCTCGGCGAGGGCGATTTCACCAGTCGCCTCCAGGCCGCGCCCCAGATGCATGCGCGCGGGCGCGGAGTCCTCACGGGCCTCAACCAGCCCCCTGCACACAACCACCGCGTCCGGGTAATGACCCTCGTCTATCAATGCCTTAACCCGTGCGAGGGTTTTGTCAAACTGCTCCTGGTCCATGCTCAGCGGCGTTCTCTCTTTTTTCTCCACCACGCGCGCGGGGCCCACGCAATACACAGAACCGTCATCGGAACCGAAGTAGATCGCCCTACCCGAGAGGGTGGGCGATGAGGCTATCTTCCCTCGCGCCTTGAACTTCCAGACCAGCCTGCCCTTTGCCATGTCAATGCAGTAGAGATATCCATCAATCCCCCCCACCACGAGCCTCCCCTGTGAGACACAGGCGGAGCTCGCCACCGCCCCTGCCGTTCTGAACGTCCAGAGTCGTTGACCGCTCCCCGCCGCCCAGCAGTACATATTGCCGTCCATCGAACCGAGAACCACCCGCTCCCCCTCAATGGCGGCGGTAGCCCTGATCGCTTTATCGGTCTTCGCATGCCAGAGCGACTTTCCCATGCGGGCGTCGATGCAGTGCATTTTCCCGTCCTTCACACCAGCAAATATCCTCTCCCCGCTCACCGCCGGTGAGGCGCTCACGGCTGATTTCAGATCGCTCTTCCAGAGCCTGCGGCCGGTCTCGGCCTCGAGGCAGTAGACATTGCCATCCTCGCATCCGAAAACGATCCTGTCGTCGACCAGCGCGGCTGATGAAATGATGTCGCCGCGAAAGGGAACATCCCAGATGTCTTTTCCGTCTTCGCTATTGACGCAGGAAAATCTTCTATCCATCCTCCCGAGGTAGACGCGCCCTTCCGCGACGAGCGGCGTCGCGAGTATCCGCTCCGGAAACCGCTTCCTCCACATCTCCTTCCCGCTCGCCTCATCGAGGCAGTAGAGCACCCCCTTCTCCTCGACCTGACTCTCCCTCCCCACCTGTTTCACTTCAATAAGGCTCGAGGTAAAGAAAATCTTCCCCTCCGCGACCGCGGGTGTGCCCAGATCTCTGTGCCGCGCACGGAACCTCCAGACCTGATCCCCCGTCTCTGCATCCATGCAGTAGAGGCATCCGTCACCCGCCGCGATATACGCCCTGCCGTCCGATATAACCGGCGAACTATTCACGGGGCCCCTCGCCTGGAATTGCCAGATGACATCCACGGCGTCGGGTATCTCCCCTTCTCCGCCCCCCCCCTCCATTCCCGCACGGGAGAGCGCGCGCGCTTCAGGGCCGGAGCTCCAGGCCCGCGCCGCAAAGGAAAACATCAGCACGCACATGCCGAATCTCATTCGCACCGTCTCTTCTGACATGGCACCTCTCGACGACATCAGGGATGCTCACGGCATCAATTTTACAATTGCAGTGCCCCTGTCCGCCCCACGCCCTCTACCGGTTCCTTACCAGCCTCGCCGCGTAACCGCCGTCGCATCCGCTCCTGTGGGGATAGAGACTGATTTGATCCTCAATACCGAAGGCGGGGAATTCCTGAAGGAACCGCTCGACCACCTTCTCATTCTCCTCTGGCTCGATGCTGCAGGTGCTGTACACAAGAATCCCACCCCGACGCACCACCGCCGCGCCCGCGGTGAGCAGTGCCACCTGCCGCCCCGCGAGCCTACCGATGTCGTTCTCGCTCACGCGCCACCGCGCCTCGGGCCTGCGCCTGAGCACTCCCGTGTTCGAACATGGCGCGTCGACGAGCACGCGGTCCACGGGCTGCGTGTCGATGGATGTCCCCGCCCTCAGCGCGTCACCGATGACCACCGTGATGCAGTTCAATCCAAGGCGTTTCGCATTTTCGGATATCATGCCCGCTTTTCTCCCCCTCAGCTCCACGCAGATGACCTCGCCCTCATCACCCATCGCCTCAGCGATGCCAGTCGCCTTGCCGCCCGGCCCCGCACAGAGGTCGGCGATCCGCTCCCGGGCCCGAGGCCCCAGGAGATCGACCACGCGCATCCCGGAAACATCCTGCACCTGGAACAACCCTTCGCGGAACGAGGCAAGATCTCTCAGGGGGCACGGCAGCTCCTCAATGTCAAGCGCGAGCGGATGGCCGCCATGGGGAACCGCGCGGGCGCTCTCCCGTGCGAGCCTTGTCATGAGCTCATCGCGGCTGATCCGTACTCTATTAACCCTCACGGTGAAGGGGGGCGCCGTGTTGTTTGCGACACAGAGCGCCTCTACCTCAACCCTCCCCCATCGCGCGAGCCAGCGCTCCACCAGCCACAGCGGATGGGAGTGAGCGGCCGCGAGGGAGGACGCGGGAGATCCCTCTCCCGCGAGCGGCGCGATTTCCCGCTGGCTCCGTTGCGCCCTCCGCAACACCGCATTGACGAACTTTTCTGATCCCTTGGGGCCAAAGCGCTTGGCCAGTTCCACCGTCTCGTCCACCGCCGCGTAGGCAGGGACGCGATCGAGGTACAGGAGCTGATACACTCCAAGTCTTAAAATGTCGTCGATGCCGGGCGTAATCTCCCGCATCCCCCTGCCCGCGCACCGCTCGATGACCGCGTCAAGTGTCCCCCTCCTCCTCAAACAGCCGTAGGCGAGCTCCGTCGCCAACCGCCGGTCCTCCAGCGGAAGCGCGGATAACCTGAATTCACGGTCGAGCAGCTCAGAGACAAACACATCAGACCTGAGCGCACCCCGCAGCACCCTGAACGCAGCCTCGCGCGCAGTCATAGTAGTCAGGATTAATAATCAGCACTAAGCCGTAAGCTATAAGTTGTAAGCCTCATGCTTAATTCTTAGAGCTAAATGCTTACTGCTTAAAGCTATCCCAGTTTCGTCCCCACAAGGCCGCGGCGGCCCGCCACGAATTGCGCAGCGGCCATGCGCTTCTTCCCCGCCGGCTGTACCTGCCTGAGGATAAGAGATCCCCTCCCCGTGCCGACATGGATGCCCCGATCATCACAGCGGGTGATCACCCCGGGCTCCCCTGCCCCTCCCCTATCCAGGTCGGCATCGAGCACCTTGAGGAGCGTCGTATTGCCATGGGACAGCAGGTGGGTGTAGGCACCAGGCCATGGATAGAACGCCCTCACCCGGCGCGCGAGCTCGATTGCGGACGAACGCCAGTCAATGAGACCTTCAGACTTGCTCACCTTGGGAGCGAATGTCGCCCGCGCACTGTCCTGTGGCCTGCCGGTCACGCCCCCTCCCTCGATATCGCGCACCGCCTTGAGCAAGAGCCTGCTCCCCGCCTCCGCTAACTGGATACTCAAACTCTCGCAGGTGGCTGTCGGGGGGATTGACACTGTTTCCTGAGCGATAATGTCCCCCGCGTCCATCTCTTCTCCGACATACACAATCGTGCTACCCGTCTCACGCTCCCCGCTGAGAATCGCGCGCGGGATGGGCGCCGCCCCACGGTATTTCGGCAACAGCGACGGATGGAGATTGATTGTCCCGCGTGGGGGGAGCTCCCAGAGCCCCCGGGGGAGAAAGCTGCCGTACGCCACGACCGCGATCAGGTCGGGATTGATATCCGCAATCTGATTCATGAACCGGACGTCCGTGAGCCTCTGCGGCTGCAACACCATGAGGCCGAGCTCAAGGGCGCGCCATTTCACCGGCGGGGGAGAGAGCACGAGGCTTCTGCCCCTCGGTCTGTCCTCCTGGGTGACCACGGCGAGAACATCCTGCCCGCCCTGCGCGAGCGCGTTGAGGCTTGGCAGCGCGAACTCCGGCGTTCCCATAAATACGATTCTCACGAAAAATCTCCTCTCCGGCTAAATCCCAGACCCCGAATCCCGGATCCCAAGAAAACGGCTATTTTCTTCTCTGCTTTGGGATTTGGGATTTGGGATTTCTACTATATCCCCCACTCCCACTCCATTCCTCTCAAACCAGCCTTGATTCATCTCGAGGGCGTACTGAAATGGCTGGGGTGATGGATGGCGGGTGACAGGGTCGTACGGCTGCATCTGTTCTATGTGGATTATCCTCCCGCTCCCGTCCATGAACGCGATGCTCAACGGGATACGCGTATTCTTCATCCAGAAACTCACCATCACGGGTGAATTGTACACAAAGAGCATCCCCTCACTGCCGCCGAGGGATCTCCGATACATCAAGCCGCGGGCCTGCTCCTCGGGCTTCCTGGCAAGCTCCGCGATGATTGTCTTCCCCTTGGCGCGGAGCCTCGCCTTTTCAAGCCTGAGGCGCGGGGGCTCATCGCTGCACGACACGAGGGCAAGGATGAGCGCGCACGACAGGATAGCTCCGCGCGACCTATGCAGCAATTTCGTCTCCTCCCGAGGTCAAAACGGCACCGATGAGAAAGGCGAGGTGTATGAACACGTAGAGCGCGAGCACGCACCGCGGCTGCAGCCCGATCCCCATGAACAGCACAAAGAACAGCACGCACACGGCGAGCGCGAGCGCATAGATACTCATCTGGAGGATCGCGCGGAATGAACGCCTCGAACCGCGCAGCAACGCCACCACCTTCCCGATGAGCGCGGCGGCTGCCGACTGCGCGAACAGGACAAGCACCAGAGCCCCGTACAGGCCCGCGATGTAGAACGCCATTTTCGTGTAACCAACCGTGAGCCCGCTGAAATAGTTCCTGTCTATCGAGAGGTTTCTCATCTCCCCGAAGTTACGCTCGATAGAAGTCTCACCCAGTTTGAATACAATCGCTCTCCTCTTGATGAGGACCCCCCCGCTATACCTCGGATCCACACGATCTGTTTTTCCCGTGGTGTCAATGATCACCGCAAAATTTGCCTTGTCGCCTACCCTTCGCTCGACCAGATGCGGCTGCGCCACTTCCGCCCGCGCCTCCCCGTCGAGGATCGTCACCGGGGGGAGATTGTCGCGGCACCAGAGCAAGAGGTTGTTCAGGAAAATCAACTGCACGACTGCAATCACCGCGAGGACCGTGCCAAAGAACCCCGCTACCGTGAGGAGATGGCGAAACGCTGCGCCGAACGGCAGCGCGGCAACCTCCTGATAGAACCGCAGATCGGATGCGCTTTTCCACAGATCAGAAAAAAATTTGCCGAACCTTCTGTTCACCTCATCTCCTCTCTCACATCATTGAGCCTATCAGAACAAAAACCTGGGCGACCAGATATCTTTTTCCCGTTTCCTCAAAAGGTACAGGACACTCACGGCCGCGGCTTCCTTACATTTATCCTTACTCAGTAATGGTGCGATGCACTTGACCACCTCATCGTCATCCAGATCGATCGCCAGGCTTAACCCCCTTGCTATCTCCTCAGCAGAATTGCCGGAAAGGAGATCACGAAGGCAAGGAATGATACAATTGCATTTCGCAACAGCGAATTTCCAGAGGATCCATTGCTTGTCTCTCTTGAGTTGTGGTTCAACCAATTTCCACCCCGAGCGGTCTCCGATGCACAAGAGACAACAGGCAGCAGCGAACCTCATGCTTTCTCTTTTGCTCTTCAATTACGTCCATAATTACCGGCATTCCTGATTTGTCCCCAAATTGCAGCAATGTCTCCGCGGTTTGGAACCGATACTCCTCATCTGCCTCGGTGAGGTCTTTTTTAATTATCTCAATTCCCGAAAAATCGCCGCCGCGCGCCAGAAAGTCGAAAGCGACATTCCTTATCTGCCAGTTGGGGCTTTTGAGCATATCTATAAGAACACGGCGAGCTGCATCCTTTTTCTCGCCTTCATGAAAAAGGTAGCCCGCAGCGCTTGCCTTGCGCATATCGGCAGCATGTAATCTCACCGCGGATTTCGAATCTTCATCGTTGCCCGCAACTCCCTTGAATGTCATTTGACTGCTGATCTGCTGTGCCCGAGGGGAATACATCTCATCAGCTTCAGACAGGGCAATTCCTGCAAGTGCCTCAATCCCTTTCGGATCATGTACCCTGCAAAGATCGCGTGCCGCATATACGCGCATATCCTCATCTTTGCCACACAGGGATTCCCTAAGCACCGCTATCCCGGAAGACTCACCGAGTCTTGCCAACCCGTACGCCAATGCCATCCTGACGTGGGGACTGCTGTCTTTCAGTCCCCGCTGCAACACAGGGATTGCTCTTTTGTCTTTTAGAGATGCAAGGGCGTCATAAAAAGATATCGCATAATTCTCTTTCCAAGAGCTGGATTTTTCTCGATATGCCCACTCCAGATCCTTCCAGGCATCTTCATGCGGAGAAGCGAGTATATGCCAGCATTTTAGCTGATAGGATTGCGCCTGTTCCGCGCTGATCAATCGGCGGCTCATATAATCCGGGGCACTATTTTGAACGATCAGCGCGAGTACGCAACTTAGCAGGAGCATCATCTGATGGCTTAATCCTTACTGCTACTTTTTATATCCATCCGGAAATTTCCGCATCCACTCCCACGCGCTCTCAATGATCTCTTCGATCCTCACCCGGCGGGGCGCCCATCCCAGCTCGCGCTGTATCTTCTCAGGTCCCGCAATCAGCACTGCCGGATCGCCTGGTCTCCGGGGGGCCATATCCTCCCTGATCGTCCTCCCGGTAACTCTTCTCGCGGTCTCGATAACCTCGCGGACCGAATAGCCCTTCCCATCTCCGAGGTTATAGACGTACTCCCCGCGGCAGCCGAGCGCGATGACATGCGCCTCAGCCAGATCGCTCACATGGATGTAGTCGCGCACACACGTGCCATCGCCGGTCGCATAGTCGCTCCCGAACACCTTCACGCGCTCCGCCTGCCCCAGGGCGACCTTGAGCACCGAGGGGATGAGGTGGGTCTCCGGGTCGTGATCCTCGCCGTGCGCTTCGCTCGCGCCCGCCGCATTGAAGTACCTGAGCGAAACACAGTCCATGCCATAGGCTCGGTGGTAGCGGTGCAGGATTTTTTCGAAATAGAGCTTGGATTCGCCGTAGGGGTTGATTGGCCTGGCAGGCTGATCCTCCCCTATCGGAACCCGCTCCGGCGTGCCGTAGACCGCCGCAGAGGACGAAAATACGATACGACCGGTCCCCGCCTCCCGCATCGCTTCAAGCAGGTTGAGCCCGTTGCAGATGTTATTGATAAAATACCGCGCCGGGTGCTCCACCGATTCCCCGACCAGGCTGTATCCCGCGAAGTGGATCACCGCCTCGATTTTGAATTTCCTGAGCGTCTCTTCAATGCGTGCTCCGCGCGCCAGGTCGTCCGCGATCAGGCGGGCACCAGGAGGAACGGCATCGCGATGCCCCTTCTCCAGATTGTCATAGACGGTGACGTCGTGCCCGCGCGCGAGGAGCTCGGCAATCGTGACGCTCCCTATATACCCCGCCCCGCCCGTTACCAGAACCCTCATCGCCGCTCCCCCTTCTCTCCACGTGTGCGCAATTTCCTCAAACGCCCCGAGAGCAACGTGCGGCGCGCCACGCTCATCCTGTCTATGAGCAATACGCCGTCCAGATGGTCGATTTCATGCTGGACAGCCTGTGCCGCCACGCCGGTCATCTTTTTCTCCTTCCGCTTCCCGGAGAGATTGGTGAACTCAACCGTGAGCTCCGTCGCCCGCTCGACAGAAACCACGATGTCAGGGAAACTCAGGCAGCCTTCCTCCATCGCCTGTTTCCCGCCGATCTCGCGGATCACCGGGTTGATGAGCACGATCTTGCCGCTGCCATCCCGGGGGATATCCATCACGGTGAGCCTCAGGGGCACGCCGACCTGGGGAGCTGCCAGACCGAGCCCTTCATGGTAGTACATCGTCTCCAGCATATTCTCCGCCAAACGCGCGATCTCAGGAGTGATGTCGGCGATCTCTGACGCTCGTTTCCTCAGCACCTCATCGCCAAAAAGATATATATCTAGACGCATTTATAAAATCCTTCTCCAGTTCGCCCAGTTACTATATCATTTTCTCCCACCTGAGTAAATGCCGCGATGCCCCTGCCACGATACCCAGAGTGCTCCGCGCGCCGCGCACACATGCAGCCTATGCATATTTATTCCCTTGCCCGACCACATGACATTTATCATAATCAATCCAACCTGTGTCCTTGTCAATCCCGGCCATCGGCTGGACACGCAGGGCGCAGCGCGGCCCCCCTCCAGGGCGGCGGCTCGCTCTGTGTTCACGCGTGACACCACCCTGGGATAGAGGAAGGAGTACGGTATGCAACCCCTTGCAGGCATCAAGGTTCTCGATCTGACCCGCGTTCTCGCGGGGCCTTTCTGCACGATGATCCTCGCGGATATGGGAGCCGACGTCATCAAGATCGAGCAGCCCGGGAAGGGCGACGACACGCGCGCGTTCGGCCCGCCATTCGAAAAAGGCGAGAGCGCCTATTTTCTCAGCATCAACCGCAACAAGAAGAGCATCACACTCGACATGAAGTCGGACAACGGCAAGGAAATCATCCGTCGGTTGATACAACGCTCAGACATTCTCGTTGAGAACTTCCGCCCGGGGACGCTCAAGAAGCTCGGTTTCGACTACGAAACCGTCTCGAAGATCAACCCGCGCCTCGTCTACGCATCCGTCTCCGGCTTCGGCCAGACGGGGCCGTGGTCAGCGAAATCGGGCTACGATCTCGCCATCCAGGGTCTCGGTGGAATCATGAGCCTCACCGGCGACGCGGGAGGCCCACCCTACAAGGTCGGGGTCTCACAGGCAGACCTCACTGCAGGCCTCTACGCGCTCCAGGGGATTTTGCTCGCGCTCTATGCGCGAGAGAAAACGGGGAGGGGGCAGCTGGTGGACGTCGGCATGTTCGATTGTCAGATCGCGCTCCTCAGCTTTCAGGCGGGGATCTACTTCATGACCGGCGTATCGCCCGCGCGGAAAGGGAACCAGCACCCCACCATCTGCCCCTATGAGACATTCAAGGCGCGGGACCGCTACCTCACTGTCGCTGTTGGCAATGACCGGCTCTGGCAGAAGTTCTGCGCGCTCCTCGGCCTCGAAAAGCTCCGGGATCATCCCGATTATTCAACAAACCCCAGTCGCGTGCAGCACCGCGATCGCCTCTTCCCGATCATCCAGGAGGAGATCGGCAAGAGGGAGAGCGCGCACTGGCTCAAACTCTTCGAAGAGGGTGGAATCCCCTCAGGCCCGATCCTCTCCGTCGAGGAAGCCCTCACCCAGCCGCAGACACTCGCGAGGGAGATGGTGGCCACGGTGGATCACCGCACCCTCGGGAATATCAAACAGACGGGAATCCCCATAAAGCTTTCCGAAACACCGGGGGAGATAAAAAATCCCCCACCCTGCCTCGGCGAGCACACCGACGCCGTGCTCGAAAGCCTCGGCTATTCGGGTGCTGATATCCAGGCCATGAGGGCAGGCGGGGTTATCTGATCCACGCAGAGCAAGTTGCGGCTACATTCCTTTGACCGCTGAAGGCACTGAAAATACCCCCCACGACCGACGGCGCGCGATCCCCGCCACTTTTTTAAAGAATCGCCCGCCGCGGATTATGTATAATGCGTGGGAGCGGAGGAGGCCATGCACAACGACATCACCGGCGCAAAGGCCAACTGGCAGGGCGCGGTACGAGGAGCCCGCGCGAAAATCGGCGAGCGGAAGCCGACCTTCACCACATCCTCAGGCATACCCGTCGATCTCATCTACACCCCCGAAGATGTTGCCGGCCTCGACTATGTGAGCGACCTCGGATTCCCGGGCGAGTTTCCGTTCACCCGCGGCGTGCAGCCCACCATGTACAGGAGTCGCCTGTGGACCATGCGCCAGTATGCGGGGTTCGGAACCGCGGAGGAATCGAATGCACGGTACCGCTACCTTCTCGATCAGGGGCAGACCGGCCTCTCCATTGCGTTCGATCTCCCCACGCAGATCGGCTACGACAGCGACCACCCCCTCGCCGAGGGAGAGGTAGGGAGGGTTGGTGTCGCCATCGATTCCCTCGAGGACATGGAAACCCTGTTCAGGGGAATTCCGCTGGACAGGGTGAGCACCTCCATGACCATCAACTCGACCGCCGCCATCCTCGTGGCCATGTACATCGCCCTCGCCGAGAAGGAGGGCGTCCGACGCGCCCTCCTGAGGGGGACCATCCAGAACGACATCCTGAAGGAGTACGTCGCCCGCGGCACCTATATATTTCCGCCGCGGCCGGCGATGCGCATCACCACGGACATACTCTCTTTCTGCAGCCGCGAAATCCCCCGTTGGAATGCGATAAGCGTGAGCGGCTACCACATGCGCGAGGCGGGGGCCACCGCCGTGCAGGAGCTCGCCTTCACCCTCGCTGATGGGATCGCGTACGTCGAAGCGGCAATCGCTGCGGGCCTTGAGGTGGATGCCTTCGCACCGCGGATTTCATTCTTCTTCAATGCCCACAACAATCTCTTCGAGGAAGTCGCCAAGTTCCGCGCGGCACGGAGGATGTGGGCGAGGATCATGCGCGAGCGGTTTAGCGCAGGCGACCCGCGCTCGCTCATGCTCCGCTTCCACGCGCAAACCGGCGGCTCCACACTCACCGCCCAGCAGCCTGACAACAACATCGTGCGCATCACGATCCAGGCGCTCGCCGCGGTCCTCGGCGGTGCCCAGAGCCTGCACACCAATTCGCGCGACGAAGCCCTGTGCCTCCCGACGGAGGAGTCTGTTCGCACCGCACTGCGAACGCAGCAGATTATCGCCGATGAGAGCGGTGTCGCCGAAACCGTCGATCCGCTCGGAGGGTCCTACTACGTGGAGCATCTCACCAACCGGGTTGAACAGGAGGCGCGCGCGTACCTCAAGGAGATTGACTCGATGGGGGGCGCACTCAAGGCGATCGAGAACGGCTACATCCAGCGCGAGATCCAGACGAGCGCCTATGAGTACCAGAAGAGGGTCGAGCGCACGGAGCAGATCGTGGTCGGCCTCAACCGGTACGCCTCTGACATCGAGGGCCACGGCGCCCTCTTGCGCGTCACGCCCGAAACAGAAGAGAAGCAGCGCCGCACGCTCGCGAAGCTGAAGGCATCCAGGGACAGGGCTGCGGTCACGCGGGCCCTGGATGCGGTTGAGCACGCTGCGCGCGGCGCGGATAATCTCATGCCGCCGATGCTCGCCGCGGTAAAATCATACGCAACCGTGGGAGAGATCTGCGACCGGCTGAGGGCGGTCTTCGGCGAATACCGGCCGGTGACGACACTATGAAAAGGAATACGCCGATCAGGGTTCTCATCGCCAAGCCGGGCCTCGACGGCCACGACCGCGGCGCCATCGTGATCGCCCACGCCCTGCGGGACGCCGGGATGGAGGTGATCTACACCGGCATCCGCCAGACACCGGAGCAGATCGCGAACACGGCGATCCAGGAGGACGTCCGCGTGGTTTGCCTGAGCTGCCTCTCCGGTGCGCACAACAGGCTGTTTCCGAGAGTCGTCGAGCTTCTCAGGGCGGAGGGGGCGCCCGATATCCTGGTTTTTGGCGGCGGCATCATCCCTGAAGAAGATATCCCCGCACTGAAGGAGGCAGGCATCGCGGAAATCTTCGGGCCGGGTACGATGCTTTCGGATATTGTTGCGTTCATCACAAAAAGTGTCCACTGATATCGAGGCGTCATTCCTGCGGGAGCAAGAGTCCAGACACCGTGTCCGTGCTGACCGCCGGGGATGACTGTACAGGGATAGAATCCGGTATATCGTGAATCTTGCCAGAGAAGTACTCAACCACGATCCCCGCGCGGCAAGCCGCCTCCTAAGCCTAATTGAGGACGGCGACCCACGCGCCGCCGTGGAATTGAAAAAACTCTACCCTCACACCGGCACGTCTTACCTCATCGGCATCACCGGCCCGCCCGGCTCCGGCAAGAGCACGCTCGCCGACCAGCTCATCGTGCACTACCGCTCACAGGGGCTCACGATCGGCGTGCTCGCCGTCGACCCCTCCAGCCCTTTCAGTGGGGGGGCCGTCCTCGGCGACCGCATCCGCATGCAGCGGCACGCCACGGACAGTAATGTTTTTATTCGCAGCATGGCGAACCGCAACTGGCCCGGAGGGCTGAGCCAGGCGACCGCTGAGGCCGTCCGCATCCTCGAAGCGTATGGCTGCGATCCCGTCATCGTGGAGACCGTCGGCGTCGGGCAGAGCGAGGTCGAGGTGGCGCGCCTGGCGTACACGACCATCCTCGTCTGCACACCCGCCGCGGGAGACAAGATCCAGGCACTCAAGGCGGGAGTGATCGAGATCGCCGACATCGTCGTCATGAACAAGGCTGATTTCCCCGATGCGGAGCACGCGTCGAAATCAATCGAGATGATCATTGCCATGAAACCTGCGCCCGCGTGGCGGGTTCCCGTCGTGAGAACGGTCGCGCGTGATGGGAAAGGGATCGATGAGCTCATCGGCGCAATTGAGTCGCACCGGCGGGTCATGGAATCGACCGGCATCCTCTCCAGGAAAAAGAGGGAGACCGCCAAAAGTCAGCTCCGGGACATCATATGCAGGAGGCTCTACGAAACTGCGCGGGCGCGGCTCCCGGAGGATTCCGAGCTGGAACAGTACGCCGAACAACTCATGCGAGGCTCCACCGATCCCTATTCTCTTGCGGAGGAAATTGTCAGTAGGCTGGGATGAGGACTGCGCGTTCCATGACCGCTCATCTTTGAGATAAATCCGCAACTCTCAACCCTCAACCGGAGCTTGTGAACTATGATTGTTAAAATCGACCATATCGGGATTGCCGTCAGGAAGATTGAGGATTCACTCCCCCTCTACCGTGACCTCCTCGGTCTCAAAAACATCCGCATCGAGAAGGTGCCGGAGCAGAAGGTGCGCGTGGCGATGATACGGATCGGCGAGGTAAAGATCGAGCTCGTCGAGGCGCTCGGCCCAGACAGCCCGATCTCGAAATTCATCGAAAAAAGGGGCGAGGGGATCCACCACATTGCCCTGAGCACTGATGATATACGCCGCGACATCCAGAGGGCGACATCGTCCGGAATCAAGCTTATCAACGAGACACCGACGCGGCGCGGCGACGAGTACGAAATCGCCTTCCTCCACCCCTCCTCTACCGGCAAGGTCCTCATCGAACTCTGCCAGCCGATTCAAAGCCATCGCTAAAGCGATGGACTACATAAAGTTCGCCCTCTGTAGTCCACGGCTTTAGCCGTGGCAGGCAGTCGCACAGTAGTCCGCGGCTTTAGCCGTGGCCTATTCTCCACCGCTAAAGCGGTGGACTACATTAAATTTTGCCTTATAATGTTACTCTGACAGTTCGAGAGAACTATTCAGGAGGTGCTCATCGCAATGGGCTACGGTTTCTGGGGCACACTGCTCACCGTTGATCTCACGACCGGGAAGATAGGCCAGCGATCAATCCCTGAGGATCGATTCAGGAAATATCTTCTCGGCAGCGGCCTGGCTGCCAAGCTGCTGTATGACGAGCTGGATATCAGGCTCGATCCCCTTGCCCCTGAGAACTCCCTCATTTTCATCCGCGGCCTGTTTAACGGCCTCGTGCTCCCCGGCGACAGCAAGTTCAACGTCTGCGCCCGCTCCCCCCTCACTGGCATCTGGGGAGAATCCGCAGCGGGGGGGCACTTCCACCAGCAGTTCAACGCGACCGGCTGGGACGGCGTCATCTTCACGGGGGCCTCACCAAAACCTGTCTACCTGTGGGTGAACGAAGAAAGGGTTGAAATCCGCGACGCATCGCACCTCTGGGGGCTTGACACATTCGAGACAAGCACACGTCTAAAAGCGGAGACAGATGAGAAGGCAATCGTCGCCGCGATAGGTCCCTCCGGCGAGAAGGGTGTCCTCTTCGCCTCGATTATGTTCGACGGCCACATCGCCCGCGCCGCCGGCCGCTGCGGCATGGGGACAGTGATGGGTTCGAAGAAACTCAAGGCGGTCGTGGTCCGCGGGAATAAGAAGCTTCCTGTGAAAGACCCTGAGGGCCTGAAGGCCGCCCTCAAGGAGCAGATACCCAAAATCCTTGAGGCAGCCAAGGGCCTCACCGATTTCTCCACCGCGGGCGGCGTCGAGGCGGTGGAGCTCCATGGCGACCTCCCCATCAAAAATTGGTATGAGGGGAGCTGGAAGGAGCAGGCGACGAAGATCTGCGGGCAGACGTTCATCCCCAAAACACTCGAGCGCCACTACGCATGCTTCGGCTGCCCCATCCGCTGCGCAAAGATTATCAAGCTTGACTCAGGCCCCTACGCGCCGCTCTTCGGCCACGCGCCGGAATACGAGACGCTCGCCGCCTTCGGGTCGATGTGCCTGATTGACGACTACGAGGCCATCATGGCGGCGAACGAGACGTGCAACCGGCTCGGGATGGACACCATCTCCTGCGGCGGCGCGGTCGCCTTCGCCATTGAGTGCTACGAGAAGGGGGTCATCAGTACAAATGACACGGACGGGCTTGAGCTCACCTGGGGGAACGCCCCCGCCATGGTCGAGCTGGTCGGCCGCATCGGCAACCGCAGCGGTACGCTGGCCACGCTCCTCGGACAGGGGGTGAAACAGGCAGCGGAGAAACTGGGCCACGGGTCAGAACAATGGGCGGTCCACACCAAGGGCCTCGAGTACCCCTACCACGATCCCCGCGCCTTCACCTGCATGGCGGCGAACTACGCCACGGGAAACCGCGGCGCGTGCCACCTCGAGGCGCTGAGTTATTTCCTGGGCCGCGGCGTCCCGCTCGCCGACATGGGCTACACGACGCCGCCCGATCCCCACTCGAACGAGGGGAAGGGGAAGATCTGCTATGACACGCAGAATTTTCAGGGCCTCTTCAATCCCCTCGGCCTCTGTAAGTTTTTATTCCTGGGGAGGGTCGGTCCGCAGTGGATAACCGGCTGGCTCAACTACGTCGCGGGATGGGACATCACGATGCATGACCTGCTCCACATTTCCGAGCGACTCATCAACCTGAAGCGGATGTACAACGTGCGGCTCGGGATACGGAGGAAGGACGACAAACTCCCGCCGCGCCTCGCGACTCACGCGCGCCCGAGTGGGGGGGCGAAGGGCGTCCTGCCCGATGTGGACAAGATGGTCTCCGAACTCTACGCGCTCCGCGGCTGGGATAAGGATGGGATCCCCACACAAGCGACCGCGGCCCGCTTCGGACTTGAACAGGAATACCATTTGATTGAGAAGGCCGTCACAAAAATGTAGGGTTTCCATAATGAAATATCTATTAGGCTTCCCACCGGGAACGCATCAATCAACTACCAAAACCACATTGGGGTACAGGAGGGAACATTTCCTATGATGAACTTACTTGTCATGGTATACCTTTCATTTCCACTGCTCATCGGCTGGCTCTTCTGGGGAAATAACCCCGGCGTCAAAGTGGATTTGGGGCAGATCAAGAAAAATCCTGTGCTTACCGGCGGTATTCCCGGAGGCCTTCCCGGACGAGTCAATAAAATCCAGGTGGTAAATTTTTCTCCGAAAACCGGCAATGAGATTGCCATACTGGGTTCGACCAGGATAACAATGCTCTCTTGTGAGAATTACCGGATCAGCAAGAATCTCTCTTTCGCTATTAATTTTACAACTAAGAAGAGTCCGCTCGGCATACCCGGCATAAACCCCGAGCTTGTTGATGTAGATGGCGATGGGACATTTGAAATAATGAGGGGCGGAGGCGGATTCAGCGATGTGGGGCTCCTCGATGACAAAGGGAACCCGCTCTGGATCTTCCAACCCAATCCAGGGCGACACACCACTAACAAATTGATCTACGGAGACCTAAACAAAGACGGCGCTATCGAATTCTACGCGGCCGACCGCAAAGGACTCTACCAATTGGATCCGAAAGGGAAGGTCGTTAAGAAAATCAGCGATACCTGGATCTCGGACATCAATATAGTCGATGATCCACATCGCGAAAAGTCTCTTCTCGTCGCCCTCACGCATAGAAAAGAGTTTCAAATGTTTGATTTCAATGGCGACTTAGTAAGAAGATTCACGCCCGCGTACCATTTTAGCCATTTTGACATCGTCAACTGGCCTTCGGGTCCGAATATCTTAATCGGGGTAGAAGGGTTCCACAGGTGGAAGATAGTCCTGATTGACCTCGATGGGAACACCATATTCGATCAGATGCTGACAGACTTCTGGTTATCTCACGGGCCGGAGGGAGTGGCCGTGAGGTTTGGCGAAAAAGAGCAGCCTTACCTCGCGGTCGTGGGGCATACTAAGTGGGTAACTCTGTGAGCATTTTCTCTCCCGAGGGGAAGCTCATTTATCAGGAAACTCTCAAGGCTAACAGAGGCTTTTGCGTGAATGGGTGCAAAAAGGGCAAAGGAGAGGTATTGTTGGTTGGCGATAATGGCACAGCAGTGTGGGAATATAGCTTGTAATGAGGTAGTAAAAGGGACACTCTTTGTAATATATTTGCCACCAAGCAATTAAGTGCGAATTTATAACACTGCATTCTCTTTAAACACCCAAAAGAGATTTTCTTTTGCTTCAAGATTTGATATTTAATTAGCCCCTATTTGCTTGCCATAGAGCTAATTATAAAGAGTGTCCCCATTGACTCTTGTTGTATACCTTAAACTTTTTGCTGTGGTTACAATCCATGTAAATCCGTGGATAAAAACACTGCTTGAAGTGAATTAGTGCCCCCGATTACCTAAACACTCCTTTTCCACTTGCGGCGCTGTCTGGCATGACTTATACTCACCGCGTAAAGAGACCACTCATGTGGGGCACACCGTGCTGAAGAATATTGTGGTAAAAAATCGCTACGTCGATTCTATCATGCTCATGTCCATTTCCGCGCGGACAAAAGGCGGTGCCGGCGTGAAAGAGGTTTCGGCAATGATGGGGACGGATGCGAACAAAGAGCTCATGAACGCATCCGGACTCCTGGACGATGCCGGGCGCGCCGCCGGGCCGATGGACCTCGTCATCGCGGTCGAAGCCCGTGATGACGCGGCGATACGGAAGGCCGCCTCAGCGATGGAGGATCTCCTCACCCGCCGCGAGGAAGCGTCCGGAGCCGCCGATGAGGCGCCGCCGCGCTCGCTCGCGCGCGCCCTCGAACTCTGCCCGGGGGCAAAGCTCCTTTTCATTTCCCTCCCCGGCGCCTACGCCCGCCGCGAGGCTGAGGCGGCGCTCGACAAGGGCCTTCACGTGATGATTTTCAGCGACAATGTGACCCTCGCGGACGAGATTGCCCTCAAGAGAAAAGCCCGGGACCTCGGTCTCATCGTCATGGGGCCCGACTGCGGGACAGCGATCATCGGCGGCGTCGCTCTCGGGTTCGCGAACGTGGTCAACCGCGGGCCGGTGGGGATCGTCGGCGCGTCGGGAACCGGCATCCAGGAGGTGAGCTGCATCATCTCCAACATGGAGCACGGCATCACCCACGCCATCGGGCTGGGCGGCCGTGACCTTAAGGAGGAGGTGGGCGGCATCAGCATGCTCATGGGACTGGAGGCGCTCGACGCGCACGCCGATACGAAACTGATCGTGCTCATTTCAAAACCTCCCGCCCCGGCGGTCGCACGGAAAATACTGGACAGGGCTCAATCCTGCGCGAAACCCGTCATCGTGAACTTCTTGAAGGGTGACCCGTCGGAGGCCGCGAAGCGCGGCCTCCAATTCTCACCCACGATCGAGGGAGCAGCCCTCATGGCGGTCGCCGCCCTGAGGGGGAAGAAGTGCACCCCGTCCGGAATCCACCCCGAACTCCAATCGCAGGCGAAAGAGGCAAGGAAGACATTGAACCCAAGGCAAAAATATATCCGCGGCCTCTATTCCGGTGGGACGCTCGCAGACGAGGCGCTGCTGATCCTTCAGGGGGTGGTCGGAGACTGTTATTCCAATACGCCGTTGAAACCTGAGTTGAAGCTCAAAGACTCGAAGAAGAGCGTGGGACACTGCCTCGTAGATCTCGGCGATGACGAGTTCACCCGCGGCAGGCCGCACCCCATGATTGACTTCACGTTCAGGTGCGAGCGGATCGTGCAGGAGGCCGAAGACCCGGAGACCGCCGCGATCCTTATCGACGTCGTGCTGGGCTACGGCTCGCACCCTGACCCCGCGGGCGCCCTCGTTCCGGCGATCGAGAAGGCTCGTAAGATCGCAAGCGCTGAGGGCCGGTCGCTCCCATTCGTCGCTTCCATAACCGGCACCGACGCCGACCCGCAGAATCGTTCGCGGCAGAAGACGGCGCTCGAGAGCGCAGGCGTGCTCATCGCGCCGACCAATGCCCAGGCAGCCCGCCTCGCGGGAGTCATAGTGAAAGGATAAATCGCCGTTTCGCCGTTTCACCCATTCGCCGGTTCGGTTCTATTTTTCACCACATGATATTGCAGGGGAGCACAGGTCATGAACATAAATAGGATTAATGAATTATGGCAGGATAAGCTCTCAGCTATCAGCATGGGCTTAAAGTCGTTCACCAAGTCCATGGCGGCACAGGGCGCCGGGGTGATCCATGTCGACTGGCGGCCTCCCGCGGGGGGCGACCCCCAGATGCTCGCGGCGCTCGATTCACTGCGTCCGCTCGGAGAGAAGATCAACAGAGCAAACGATACCGCGCTCACGATGATGATGGGCGCACAGCCAGTCCTCGTCGACCTCCGTCCAGCGCGGGAGGCAATCCCGGGGATGAAAGAGAATCTCATCCTCCACGCAGGGCCACCCATCGAATGGGAGAATATGTGCGGACCCATGCGCGGGGCAATCGCAGGAGCCCTGATCTATGAGGGGAAGGCGACGTCGCTCGAGGAGGCTGAGAAACTCGCCGCGCGCGGTGAGATAGAATTTTCACCGTGCCACCACCACGGCGCCGTGGGGCCGATGGCCGGTGTCATCTCTCACTCGATGTGGGTACTCTGCGTTGAAAACAAATCCAAAGGCAACCAGGCATTCGCCACACTCAACGAGGGCCTGGGCAAGGTGCTCCGTTTCGGCGCCAACACCCCCGACGTCATCACGAGACTCAAGTGGATGGAGACGACACTCGCCCCCGCCCTCGCCAAGGCCGTCCGCCACGCTGGCGGGATCAACATCAAGAGCCTGATCGCGCAGGCGCTCATCATGGGGGACGAGTGCCATAACCGCAACGTGGCTGCGACGGGTCTCTTTCTCCGCGCCATCACTCCCCACCTGCTCGCGACCGACCTCGACAAGGAGGCGATCGGACAGATCTTCCAATTCATCAGCGGCAACGACCACTTCTTCCTCAACCTTTCCATGGCGGCATCCAAGGCGACCGTGGACACCATCAAGAAACTCGAATACAGCACCGTCATGTACGCCATGGCCCGGAATGGGGTAGAGATTGGCATCCGCGTGGCAGGGCTCGCCGACCGCTGGTTCACCGCTCCCGCGGGTGAGCCTCAGGGTCTCTACTTTCCAGGCTACAGTGCTGCGGATGGCTGCCTCGACCTGGGCGACAGCACCATCACGGAGACAGCAGCGATCGGCGCCATGGCCATGGCGAGCGCTCCCGCAATTGTCAAATTTGTCGGAGGCGCGCCCGCGGACGCGATTCGCTACACGAAGGAGATGTACGAGATCTGTTGGGGAATCCACAGGGACTTCCAGCTCCCCGCGCTCGATTTTCGCGGCACGCCCGCGGGCGTTGACATACGGAAGGTCGTCGAGACGGGCATCACCCCGATCATCAACACCGGCGTGGCTCACAAGAACCCGGGGATCGGCCAGATCGGCGCCGGCATACTTCGGGCGAATATGGCCTGTTTCAAAGACGCCCTGGCAGAGTTCGCCAAAAGTTATTCACAGGAATAAGAAACAGGATGCACGCAGATACACAGGATTTTCAATTTTAACCACAGATTAACACAGATGAATACAGATTATTAAGGCGGCAACAGGGTTTCTAGCCGCTGGCTGCTGGAATGATCTTAATCCGCCCATTTTTCGTAATCCGCGGCTAAAAATGCCGTATTTGTGTTTATCTGTGGTTTACCGTTAAGGAGAATAATCCCATGGCAGGGAAGGATTACCAGTCGCTCGCGCGAGATAAAGGAAAGCGTGTCGCTGCCGCGAGCCCGCTGTCGCTGGATGGCTCAAAGGTCGTCCCCCCAGATAGGGCAGCGGCGCTCCTCTACGCCGTCATACGTCCCGGAGACCGCGTCGCCATAGAGGGCAATAACCAGAAGCAGGCTGATTTTCTCGCGAGGATTCTCGCGGGCCTCGACCCGCGCAGGATTAACAGCCTGCACATGGTCCAGTCCTCGGTCGCGCTCCCGGAGCACATCGCCGTCTTCGAGCGGGGCATTGCCCGCGACCTCGACTTCGCCTTCTCCGGCCCCCAGGCGAAGGAACTCGCGCGCATCGTAAACGAGGGGAAGGTGAAGATCGGGGCGATCCACACCTACCTCGAGCTCTTCGGCCGCTACTTCGTGGACCGCACGCCGCGCGTCTCCCTCATCGCCGCGGAGCTCGCCGACGCGCGCGGCAATCTCTTTACCGGGTTCAACACGGAGGAGACGCCGATCATCGCCGAGGCGACCGCCTTCAAACAGGGGATCGTCATCGCCCAGGTGCGCGAGATAACGGATGCCCTGCCGCGCGTGGATATCCCGGGAGACCAGGTGGACTTCGTCATCCCCTGCGGCTCATCTCCGTACATCGAGCCGCTCTTCACCCGTGACCCCGCGAAGATTACCGAGGCCCAGATTTTTATGGCGATGCTCGCCCTCAAAGGAATTTACCTCCCCTACATGGTCACCAACCTCAATCACGGTATCGGTTATGGTACGGCAGCAATCGAACTCCTCCTCCCCACCTACGGGGAAACACTGGGCCTCAAAGGGAAGGCCTGCACACACTGGATCCTCAACCCTCACCCCACCCTGATCCCGGCGATCGAGACGGGGTTTGTGGAGACCGTGCACTCGTTCGGCAGCGAGCCCGGCATGGAGGAGTACGTCCGGGCGCGGAGCGACATCTTCTTCAACGGCCCCGACGGCAGCATGCGCTCCAACCGGCTGCTGTCGCAGGTCGCCGGCCTCTATGCGAGCGACATGTTCGTGGGCCTCACCCTCCAGATCGATGAGAACGGGAACAGCTCGACGGCGACCACAAACCGGATCGCCGGATTCGGCGGGGCGCCCAACCTCGGCGATAATCCAGGCGGCCGGAGGCACGCGAGCAGCGCCTGGCTCATGGCGGGGCGCGAGGACGAGGGTCGCAGGCGCGCCGTCGGAGGCCTGCCGCGCGGGCGGAAACTCGTGGTGCAGATCACCCCCACGCAGAGCGAGAAGAAAGGCATCCCGGTCTTCGTCGAGAAACTCGAAGCTGAAAAGCTCTTCGAGCAGAAGCTCTTCCCCCTCCCGCCGATTATGCTCTACGGAGATGTGATCACGCATATCGTGACAGAGAAGGGAATCGCGGTTTTGCACCGCTGCCCGGATCTCTCAACACGCCAGGCGGCGATCCGCGCCATTGCCGGGGATACGCCGGTGGGGCGGAAGGAGAAGAATGCGGAAACGGAGCAACTCAAGAAGCAGGGCATCGTTCTCTGTCCGGATGATATCGGCGTCAGGAGGGAAGAGGCGCAGCACTCGCTCCTCGCCGCGAGGAGCATCGCCGATCTGGTCAGCGCTTCCGGAGGCCTCTACAAGCCTCCCGCACGCTTCCTCCCCGTTTAAGGATGCAGACGTATTACGGATCATGCCGGCGTCCATAATGTTATAGACTGAACGACCCCCGGCTTTAGTCGGGGGATACTTCTCCCTCGTCCCCTTCGGGGACTTTGGGAAAGATTTCTTCGCCTCAAGGCGAGGGGTTTCAACCATCCCCGATGGGGACACTAAAGATTCCTACCCGTCCCAGGCGGCTGCAGGCTGCAAAGGCGGAATAATTTCTTCATAACATATTCGGATCACGCACAATATCTAATAGGTTCGGGTTTTTACTGCGGCCTGCGAGGCTCGAAGAGCGTAAGGATTTCTCAGGAGAGGTGCAGCGGCTGGTGAGGCCTCACTAAGGATGGTGGACTCTAAAAGTCTGATACTGCGACCTTAAACGCCACATTCAATGCCAGCATAAGTTCTTCCATCGAAAATTCCCGATAATTAATACTCTCGAACGGCTTGTTCGCAAGTGCTATGCGCGGGAAGTAATGACCAATCCGTTTTTTGATCCCCGCCCTTGAATAGAACTGCCGCCATATCCATCGCAGGCCCTCATCCAGTTCCTCAGGAGACATATGTTTGGGATAGAAGGTAGCATACTGCCCGTTATACTTGGACAGGTCTTTCTCAAACAACCTGTTTTCCTGTTCCAGCTTACGATACAAGTGTGATCCTTCGCCGGGGGACAGGGCTGAAAACAATGCCAAATCAATCTTGTTCTCTTCGGCAAACTCCAGCGTTTTGCTGAAGACATCCTTGCGGTCGGAATCAAACCCGAACATGAACGAGCCGTATACCGCAATCCCGGCGTCATGGATGCGCTGGATCCACTCCCGGTATTTCTTTGGATTGGCCCAGCCCTTGTTCACTTCTTTCAGGCCTTCCTCGCTCAATGTCTCAATACCGCAGAATAAAAACTTACAGCCGCTTTGGGCCGCTAGTTTTAATAACTCAGTATCGGCAGCCCCGTCGAGGGTAAACTGACCACTCCAGGATATATTGAGCGGGATAAACTCTCGCAATAATTTTTTGACATAGATGCGGTTCCCCGCAATATTATCATCGACAAAAAATATCATCTTATCGGCGAACTCGGCTACCTGAGCGACAACATCTTTGATGGGTCGCTGGCGCACTGTGCCACGGTAAAATTTTGTCACGGAACAATAATCGCATTGGTGCGCACATCCGCGACTTGTTTCCGTATGATAAAAGTCCAAGTGCTGGACAATTCCTTTATGTATGAATGGGATATCTTTCAAGTCAATATAGCCGCTGCTTTGATATCGTCGCTTGAGTCTGCCACGCCGGGCATCATCCAGCACCTGATGCCATAACGGTTCCCCCTCGCCGATTGCAATAGCATCTGCATGCGGGAGTGCCTTCTCCGGCCATAGGGTGGGATAGAATCCCCCCATAATAACCGGCACGCCGCGGCTGCGAAATTCCTGGGCTATCCTGTTCGCTTGCGGCGCCACATGCAACATAACGGTAATACCGACGAGATCGGCAGGCTGGTCGTAATCGATATCTTGAGTATTTTCATCAATCATGGCAACTTCAACATCTGAAGGCGTCAGGGACGCAAGGGTGGGCAAGGCCAGGGGAATGGAGTTCATGTATTTGACCGATGCCTGGCCTCTACCGCTGATTTTGGGATTGATTAAGAGCACTTTCATATATTCTATGGACTGAGATGTTTAATGAAGCCTCACGCGCACCATGCGATGCCGCATGGCGTCGAACGGGTGGTTCCACAACTGACTGTACCAAAAATGCAGACGTATTATGGATCACACAGGCGGGCATAATGTTGTAAACTAAATATTCCTACCCGTCCAATGCGTTTGTATGCCGCAAAGCTAGAATATTTTATCCATAACATATTCGAAGCACGCATGATATTTAATACGTCTGGGGACTTTATTCACCTGTCCCGCCTCTGCGGGATCAGGTGCAGCGCAATTTTAGTATATCAAACTTTTTCTTTATCTCAAGCTGGCGATATGTGTCCAGCCAAAATAGAAATGTCCCCTTCTTACCAAATTAGAAATGTCCCCATGACTGTTCCCTCTCCCCCCAATGTCTGGGGGGAGAGGGTTAGGGTGAGGGGGGCTAGAAGAGATGTACTCTTCCCCTCACAGAGCCAC
>JAPLCX010000027.1 GCA_026392035.1 Candidatus Auribacterota bacterium
CGCAGGAAACGGGCTCGGGATGGAGCAGCAGGCAAGTCACGAGTGCTGGCGTGAACGGAGCAAGCAGTTGAACCCGCGCATGCGCGAGGGAGGGACCAGATCATGTCTATTGACTCCGCGCCTTTGATGGGTGACCCGTTAACCGGGCGCGCTCCTCTCTCACCTGAACGCGCGCAGCATCTCGCCGTGTATCAAACTGTTGCTCGCCACGATCTCGTTCAGGAACGGCTGATATGCCCCTCCCGCGTAATCCGTCGCGCTCCCCCCGGCCTCCCTGAGGATCAGTGTGCCCGCGGCCGTGTCCCATGGCCTGAGCCCCCTCTCCCAGAATCCATCAAACCTGCCTGATGCGATGTAGCACAGATCGAGCGCCGCAGAGCCGTCCCGGCGCACGCCCTGGGCGAGCAGCGAGAGCTTCTGGAAGATTTCGAAGTTGTCGGCGGGCTCCTCCCTCAGCCGGTAGGGGAAGCCGGTGCAGAGGAGGCTCTCCTCGATCGAGGATATCGCGGAGACGCGCAGCGTGGCTTCGTTCATCGTGCTCCCCGCTCCCCTCTCAGCGGAGAACAGCTCATCGTGAAGGGGATCGAACACAACGCCGAGAAGCAGCTCACCGGCGCGCGTGAGGGCGATGGAGACGGAAACGCAGGGATACCCATGGGTGAAGTTTGTGGTGCCGTCCATGGGATCGATGATCCACAGGAACTCCGAGCCGCGGGCGGACTGCGCCGACTCCTCGGTCATGATGTCGTGAGCGGGGAATTCTTTCGAGAGGATCGACGTGATGGCGCGCTCCGCCTGGAGATCGGTCTCGGTCACCGGGTTTCCCCGGTCCTTGAAGCCGACCGGCAGCCGCTTCCCGAAATCGCGCGAGATGATCTCGCCCGCCGCCCGAGCGGCGCGCACCGCGATCTCCATGTATTCTTTAATCATTTCAATATCTACCCATGGTTGAGGCGAATAGTATATTCGATCGGGGCCCGGCAGTATTATAGTCAATTCAAAGACGCGAAGGTAATCAATTCTTGGGTTTCCGGTTCATGCCGGCGCCACCCAGGAGACCGGCTCAGAACCGGAAATCGCGCTTGCCACAGCCATCGACTGTAACTATAATAATTTCCGTACTGCCGTAGACACGATCTTTAGGGGTATCCAGTCGCGTGATCCGCGGTTAGGCATTGGGCGGGGATAGGATGTTGCGGTGCGCTGAACGGGGACCGTGGCGTGGATCGCCGCGGGTCGTCCGCCTGCGGCGACTGCACACGGGGCTCGATCGTCCGAGTCTCCGAAAGAGGGTCCCCCCCCGCAGCTCAGCCGCGGGTCCTGCTGAGACGAGATAAAAGGTAGTGTCAAAAGTTCTATGAAAGAGCTGAATGCAACCACAGATTGCACAGATAGTTGTGAAGATTTGGGGGGGGGAGGAAGTCTGCGCCAATCTGTGGTGAATAAATCTGTGGTAAATGGAGAAAGGAAAGAATTTCCATACAGCGGCTTAATTATACGGATGTTACCACAGATGAATCACCACTGATTTACTCAGAAAAGGCATAAATAATCAGATAAATCTGTGGTTGCTTTACAATATCTTTTGACATTACCAGATAAAAGGAAAGGAGGTTCAAAATGATAAGTGAGAAAGAGGCGCTCGAGTACCACTCCCGTGGCAGGAGAGGCAAGATCGAGGTGGTGCCCAGTAAACCGTGCGCGACACAGAAGGATCTCTCGCTCGCTTATACCCCCGGGGTCGCCATCCCCAGTCTCGCGATCGCGGCAACACCCGAGGAGGCCTACCGCCTGACCGCCAGGGGCAACCTGGTCGCAGTGGTTTCCAATGGCACGGCGGTTCTCGGGCTCGGTGATATCGGGGCGCTGGCGAGCAAGCCGGTGATGGAAGGGAAGGCGGTGCTCTTCAAGCGGTTCGCGGACGTTGACGCCTTTGATCTCGAGGTAGACTCAAAAGACCCGCAGGAGATCATACGGCTCGTCAAGCTGCTCGAGCCCACCTTCGGCGGCATCAACCTCGAAGACATCAAGGCGCCTGAGTGCTTCCCGATAGAGGAGACACTCGAACGCGAAATGCAGATACCGGTGTTCCACGATGACCAGCATGGAACGGCAATCATCTCCGGAGCGGCGCTCCTCAACGCCCTGGAGATCATGGGGAAGAAAATAGGGGATTGTCGAGTGGTCTTCAGCGGGGCTGGCGCGGCCGGCATTGCCTGCGCCACATACTATCTCAGCCTCGGAGTGAAGAAGGAGAATCTGATGCTCTGCGACAGCGCCGGGGTTATCTATGAAGGCCGCGCGAAGGGGATGAATTCGTACAAGGAAAAGTTCGCGATCAAGACAAAAGCCAGGAGCCTCGCTGATGCCCTCAAGGGGGCGGACGTTTTCATGGGGCTCTCGTATAAGAACCTGGTCAGCCAGGAGATGGTCCGCTCAATGAGCAAGAACCCGGTCATTTTCGCGATGGCAAACCCGGACCCCGAGATCACCTATGAAGCGGCCACCGCAGCGCGCGGCGACCTCATCATGGCCACCGGCCGCTCCGATTACCCCAACCAGGTGAATAACGTCCTCGGCTTCCCGTTTATCTTCAGAGGGGCTCTGGATGTCCGCTCGACCAATATCAATGAGGCCATGAAACATGCCGCCACGGAGGGGTTGGCGGCGCTCGCCCGTGAGGAGGTTATCGAGGAGGTGCGGCGGGCATACGGCGGCAAGGAGTTCAGCTTCGGCCGCGGCTACATAATCCCCAAGCCTTTTGACCCGCGGGTGTTGCTGTGGGTGGCACCGCGCGTGGCGAAGGCCGCCATGGAGAGCGGCGTCGCGCGGAAGCCGATCACGGATTGGGATGCCTATACCCGGGAGCTCCAGGAGCGCGTGAAGAGGATACAGGCGCTCAAACCGGTAGCGAGCGGGGAGTGATGAGCGCCATCGCCGCCGGGGCGCCCATCCCGACCCTGTGGGGTGCCGCTCCGCTCGTATCAGAGGCTGATTTCGATTGAATCGGCCATCAGGACGAGAATCACGAGGCCGGCGCAGATAATGAGAAAAGAGGCGATTGGCAGGAACCCTTTCGCTTTCCCCTCGACCTTCCTCATGATGGAAACATTGAGCACCACGCCGATGAAGAAAACCGCAAATCCTATGAGCAGCTTGATGAAGATCTCCATGTGCCCTCCATCCCTTTGACCCTACAAACTTATACAGAATCAGAGCGAGCAAGTCAATACCATAGTCGCCTGGGGTTCCCCCATTTTTTAGAAACTAAGGTAATTTTTCACCACGGAGACACAGAGAGCACGGAGCACACTGAGAAGTCAAAGAGTTTAACACGGATTATGAGGATTAATTTTAGCCACAGATGAACACAGATACACACAGATCAATCTCCTTCTAGTGTGCCGGCTCAACGATAACTTTCATAATCATGTCATTGCGAGGAGTCCCGCTAAGCGGGACGACGAAGCAATCTCAACTTATTGAGGGGCAAGAGATTGCTTCTCCCGCTTTGCGGGATCGCAATGACAAATTAGTTCAAGGCAATTCTGAGACACCACACTAGAAACTAGAAACGAGAAACTGTTGTTACTGTTTTACAGATCTCCGTGTCCTCCGTGCCTCCGTGGTGGATTATGCATTGGAATACACCTACAAAATAGTATCTGTCTCACTTCACTAATACTGCATCCACTTCCGACACAACGTATTGTGTATTTTGATGATAAGTTTTCGGGGAATGTCCGGCATAGTCGCCCCTCAGGCGGTTTCGCGCGCCCCGGTGACCTCCACCCGCACCACACGCCGGTCGGTCGCCTCGGAAACCCGGAAGGCCAGGTGCTCATAGGAAACCTCGGCGCCCGGCGAGGGGATTTTCCCGAGGAGATTAATCACAAACCCGCCGATCGTTTCGCACACGTCTTCGGGAATGTGCTGGCCGAACTCGTCGTTGAAGTCGTCGATGCGCATCCTGCCGTCGACAATGACCGATTCGCCGCTCTTCTCCCATTCGGCCCGCTCACCGGCATCATACTCATCATCGATTTCACCCACGATCTCTTCGATGATATCCTCCATGGTGAGGATCCCTGAAACGCCGCCGTACTCATCCGCCACGATCGCCAATTGCTTGTTGTTGCGCTTGAGTTCGGCGAGAACGGCCTTGATGCGGGCGGATTCAGGGACGACGTAGGGTGAGCGCATGGCGTCGCGCACTGATTGTTCGGCGGGGAGACCGATCAGGTCCGTGGCGTGCACCGTGCCGACGATAGTGTCAATTCTCCCCCGATATATCGGTATGCGGGAGTGGCCAACCTCGGCAATGAGCCGCCACAGTTCGGCTATGGTAGCCGTCTCGGGGGCGGCGACGACATCGATGAGCGGGACCATCGCATGACGGGCGGATTTTTCTCCGAAGTAGAATATCTCCTCGATCATCTCCTTTTCATCGCCCTGGAGCATCCCCGCCTCGTGGCTCTCCTTGAGCATCAATTCGAGCTCCTCCCTCGTCACGAACGGGTTTTTCTTTGTCCTCCCCCTCGTGAAGATCCTGGTGATCCCCATCCCCAGGAGGGAGGCCGAGAGCACCAGCGGGAAGAGGGCATAGTAGGCAACCCTGAGCGGCCTGGCGAAGGTGAGGCAGAGCCTGTTTGCATACTGCCTCCCGTAGGCCATCGGCACTATCTGGCCCACGATGAGCACGAGGGGCCAGTAGAAGATGAGGGAGAATATGTTCTCGGTATTGAGCGGCGCATAGCGGGATATGAGGTTGTTGAGGACGCAGGAACCGACGACCACCGACAGGTTGTACCCGACGAGGGTGGTGGCGAGGAGGTTCCTGGGTTCTTCCAGGAACCACTGCACGATGCGGGCCCGTCGTTCGCCCATCTCGGCCTTGTGGCGCACCTTGATGCGGTTGCAGGAGATGACCGCCATCTCCGCCCCTGCAAAAAAGGCTTGGAGTATCATGCAGACAAGGATAATGGGGAGGACATTCAGGATCATTTTTGCCCCCCTCTGCTCACGATGATTTCCCGGATGCGGCTCTTCTCGGCGGCCGAGATGATGAACTGGAGGTCGCCGTACGAGAAGCGATACCCCTCAGGCGGAATTATGCCTATCCGGCTCACGAGGAAGCCGCCGATCGTGGCGCTGTGCTGGTCTTTGAGCGAACTGCCGAGCAGTTGGTTGAACGCTCCGAGCTCCATGCGGGCATTGACCCTGAAGCTGCGCTCATCCAGCTTCTGATAGAGGGGGGCGGTGTCGCCCTTATCGCTGATCTCGCCGATGATCTCTTCGAGCAGGTCCTCGAGCGTGACGAGGCCCGACACCCCTCCGTACTCATCCACCACGATGGCGAGGTGCGTTTTCCTCCGCTTGAACTCCCGCAGGAGGGACGCGGCAGTTTTTGTCTCGGGGACAAAGTACGCGGGCCTGAGTATCGAGGTGAGGTCCGCCCCTGGCAACAGGCCTATGGCGCGCAGGAGGTCCTTGGCGTAGAGGATGCCGACAATATTGTCCAGCGCTTTGTCATAGATGGGGATGCGGGAGTACTCTCGTGTCCTGATCGCCTGTTCGATCTCGCGCAGGGGGTGCCTGAGGTCGAATGCCACGATCTCTTTGCGGGGCCTCATGATCGCTCCCACGCGCCTGCTGGCGAAATCGAAGACCCCCTGAATCATCTCCTTCTCCTGTGGACCCACGACCCCCTCGCGGGAGCCGATCCTGATCGCTGTTTTGATCTCGTCTTCAGTAATGGCCGTTTCTGTCGGTGGGATTGTGGGAGTGAAGAGAGAAGTGATTTTGTCCGAAACGATGCGCACGATGCGCCGGACGGGATACTCAATTGTTCCGATCGCATTGATGATCGGGGCGACGAAAGGGGCAAAGCGCATGTTGCATCGAATGGCGATGGTCTTCGGAGTGACCTCTCCGACCACGAGAATGGCGAAGGTCATGATGATGATCGCATAGAGGGTGCCCTCGGTGCCCGGGATAAGGGATCTCATCAGTGATTCGCCGAGTGTGGAGGAGAGTATGTTGACGAACATGTTGCCGATGAGGATTGAGATGAGGAGCCGGCGGGGATTGGCGAGCAGAGTGGCGATGAGGCCGCCGCGGCTCGGATGTCCGCGCTGCAGTTTCTTTACCTGAAAGCTCGAGAGGGAGAAAAGCGTGGTCTCCGCACACGAGAAGAAGAACGAGAAGCAGAGGAGTATGAAGATGCCGAGTATGTGGAAGAGGATGTACCTGTTCAAAACTTCCTGCACCCCCCCTGGGAGCTCATAGCCGGATCGGGAACGTGGCGAGCCGCCCGTGCAAAACGCATCACTCTGACAGGATCTGCTTCTCCCCGGGCTGCTTCTCGGCGGGGCCTATCTCCAGGGCGTTTTTGCACCCCTGCACGATGTAGTCGAAGCCGTAGAGGACCGTCTTGAATATGCCGAGGAAACGGCGCATCTCCTCCTTGATTTCGCTGAGATCGTTCTCGATTGCCTTGCCTTTGATCTTCAGCTCGGCGGTCTCTTTCCGGGACGTCTCAAGGGCGCGCTCGATCTCTTCCACCTTCTGGCCGAGATCGGAGAGGCGGCGTTTCATCTCTTCAAAATCGATCGCATCGAGCTTCCGGCGCGTCTGGCGCACGTGCATGAGGACGGCCAGGGCGAGTACGGCGAGCGAGGCGACGATCAGAATGTTCAGTGTCATGGCAAATGAGAGTGGCATGGGAAACTCCTTTTTTAGTAGTTAGTAGCCAGTAGTTAGTAGTCAGGGTTAATGCGATGGGTCCCTGTGTGCTTTCATAAAACTCCTCATCCCTAACTACCAGCTACTGACTACTGACTACCTGTTCTCAGTCGAGGGCTTTTCCACCGCAGCCGAGCACCTTGATCTTTCGCGTGACCACCTCCTTGATTGCGTCCCGAGCCGGGCCGAGGTAGTGGCGTGGATCGAAGTTCCCCGGGTTCTCCGCGAGCGACTTGCGTATCGCCCCGGTGATCGCCAGGCGGATGTCGGTGTCGATATTCACCTTGCACACGTTCATCTTCGCCGCCCTGCTGATCATCTCCTCGGGGACGCCCCGTGAGCCGAGTATCTTACCCCCGTATTTGTTGCATATGTCAACGAGATCCCGGGGGACGCTCGATGCGCCGTGGAGGACGAGCGGGAAGTCCGGCAGCCGCTCCTGAACTTCCACAAGGCGGTCAAAGTCAAGCGCGGGCTCACCCTTGAATTTGTAGGCGCCATGGCTCGTCCCTATCGCCACGGCGAGCGAATCGCAGCCGGTGCGCGTGACGAACTCCTTTGCCTGGTCGGGATTTGTGAAGATCGCATCCTTCTCGCTCACCGAAATATTATCCTCAACGCCGGCGAGTTTCCCCAGCTCCGCCTCGACCGTGACGCCCCGGGGATGGGCGTACTCGACCACCTTTCTGGTGAGCGCGACGTTCTCCTCGAAGGGATGCCTGGACCCGTCGATCATCACCGAGGTGAACCCCCCGTCCACGCACGCCTTGCATATTTCGAAATCCTCGCCGTGGTCGAGGTGGAGCACGATGGGGAGATCGCAGGTCTCCAGCGCTGCCTGGACGAGCTTGACGAGGTACTCGTGGCGGGCATACTTCCGCGCGCCGGCGGAAAATTGCAGGATAAGCGGGGCATTTTCCTCGGCCGCCCCCTCCACGATGCCCTGAATGATCTCCATGTTGTTGACGTTGAACGCCCCGAGGGCATAGCCGCCCTTGAGCGCTTTCTTGAACAGCTCTTTCGAAGTTACCAGCGGCATGTATTACCCCCTGTTTATGTTGGTCGGTGTGATGCCTCCCATCGGCATTATGCCACATGGGGAGCTTCAGGCGCAAGCCATTTGCTTTCGCGCGCGTAATGCCTCAGTTATTGGTGGTATTACTGTAGGGGCTTGATCCTTCGGCTGAGTTTATACTGAGCGTAGTCGAAGTGCTCAGGACAAGTTTTATCAAGCCCGCAGTAAGCCATACGGGTCGGATAAATCCCTGCCCGCCGGCAGGCAGGCGACCCCTACAGATTGGAGGGTCCGCTCACCACCCAAGACTGAGGCATTACTCGCGCGCGGGGTAATGGGTCACCCATCAAAGGCGCGGAGTCAATAGACATGATCTGGTCCCTCCCTCGCGCATGCGCGGGTTCAACTGCTTGCTCCGTTCACGCCAGCACTCGTGACTTGCCTGCTGCTCCATCCCGAGCCCGTTTCCTG
>JAPLCX010000028.1 GCA_026392035.1 Candidatus Auribacterota bacterium
CATGATCAACTTATGCGCGTCTAGTGGGTAGGTCTCCCTACACGCATTAAAGTGGCTCGAATCCTCTCAAACCCCAGTAAGTTCAACAAATATATTTTCACTTTCTCTCAAAATCATCCAAAAGTGAGAAAGTCGGGCTAACGCTCCGTAAACGTTGCATGCAACTACTATCCTGCCAGTATCTTACAAACTAATTCGCTCCTCCAGGGACAAACTACCACTGACTGTTTTTGGGCATCAAACGTTTAAAAAAAGCCACTGCCTCGAGCACCGCGGCTAAAGTCACGGCTACGAGGCCAGGATAACAAATCTCGTTAAAGAGAATCTGCGTGTATCCCTGCCCGCCGGCAGGCAGGCGCGTTAATCCGTGGCAAAATTATGAAGTAGCTACAGCTCTTCCGCCTCGAGGAAGCCGCGGAGCTTGCGGCTTCGCGTGGGGTGGCGCATCTTGCGGAGTGCCTTTGCCTCGATCTGGCGGACGCGCTCGCGGGTGACGCTGAAGACCCTCCCCACTTCCTCGAGCGTGCGCGGGGAGCCGTCGCCGATGCCGAAGCGGAGCGTGAGCACCTTCTGCTCGCGCGCCGTGAGGGTGTTGAGGACGCTCTCGATCTGCTCCTTGAGGAGGGCGTACCCCGTGGCCATGGCGGGCGACTCGGCCGCCTTATCCTCGATGAAGTCCCCGAAGTGGCTGTCGTTGCTGTCCCCGATCGGCGTCTGGAGCGATATCGGGTGCTGGGCGATCTTCATGATCCCGCGCACCTTCTCGACCGGCAGCTCCATCTCCTCGGCGATCTCATCGGGGGATGGCTCCTTACCGTATTCCTGGACGAGCTTCTTCGAGGCGCGCACGAGCTTGTTGATCGTTTCAATCATATGGACGGGGATGCGGATGGTGCGAGCCTGATCCGCGATGGAGCGGGTGATCGCCTGGCGTATCCACCAGGTGGCGTAGGTGGAGAACTTGTACCCCCGCCGGTATTCGAACTTGTCCACCGCCTTCATCAATCCCATGTTCCCTTCCTGGATCAGGTCGAGGAATGAGAGGCCGCGGTTGGTGTACTTCTTTGCGATGGAGATCACGAGGCGCAGGTTCGCTTCCACCATCTCGCTCTTTGCGGTATGGCCGCGGTGGGCCCAGAGCTTGAGGTTCTCAACCTCCTTCTTGACATTCTCGACCGGCGTGCGCGCCAGGAGCTCTGTTGCGGTGAACTCTTTCTGGATCTGGGAGATCCTGCTCTTCGCGCTCCTCCCACTACGCTTCTTCAGGCGCTCCATCTCGCGCTCGAGATCGAGGATCCTGTGGGCCTCCTTGTCGATCGGCTCAATGAACTCCTCTATCGCGTGCTGCTTGAAGAAGAATTGCTTGACGAGGCTCACCATTGACTCTTGAATCTTCTGGGATTCACGCCTGAGCTTCAACGAGAGCTTGCTCTGAGGTTTCACCTTCCTGATCTGGAGGTATTTCCTGGCCATCTGCGAATCGATTTTCTGGAGCTCCGCGCTGATCTTCTTCGCCGCGACAATGTAGGTGTCCCTGTTTTTGACCTTCTTGTCCTGGATCACCCGGTCGAACCGCTCCCTCCCGGCGCAGACCCTCTCCGCGAGCTCGAGGGCGAGCCTCGGCGTGTAGCCGAGGGAAAAGAGGATGTGTTTGATCTGCGTCTCGGACTTCTCGATCCTCTTGGAGATCTCAACCTCCTGTTCGCGGGTGAGGAGCGGCACCTGCCCCATCTGCTTGAGGTACATCCTGACGGGGTCATCAATGAACTCGAGCTTCGGCGCGCGTTCCTTCTTTTCAATCTTTGCCGCGGCCGCCGCACCGGCCTTCTTGGCCGCCGCCTCCTTGTCGTCGACGATCTCGATGTCCATGCCCCTCAGGAGCATGATGATTGAATCGATCTCCTCAGCGGAGACAATGCTTTCGGGGAGGGCGTCGTTGATGTTGGCGTAGGTGAGGTGTCCCTGATCGTTCGCCTGTCTGATCAGTTCTTTTATCTTCTGGTTTCTCTCGGCTTCAACCATGGTCTCTCGTTGCCCCCTGTCCCGCGCGGAGCGGATCTTGATTCACCCAGCCATGAGGTTACCGTGAGGCGCGCTCAGCAGATCTTCAACAGCTCGGCCTTTTTCTCCATGAGCCGCCGCTGCAGCCCGCTGATCTCTCGCCCGGGCGAGCCCTCTCGCTCCCTGAGGCTTATTTCCCTGGTGAGTTTCCCGATCTCTTCCTTGAGGTTGCGTTTCTTGAGGTAGCGGATACAATCCCTCGCGACCTGTTCGCGATCCCCGCCGGGGTCTTCCTCTGAGATGAGCCCGCTCACCACGCGCGCGCAGTGCTCGTCGTCGAGGCGCGCGAGGAGACGCGTGCAGCCCGCCCACCGGTTCTCTTTCAGCAGGGCGAAAACACTGCCCGCGATGCGCTGGAGCTGTTCGTGCCGGAAATCCTCGGCGGTGAGTTCCAGGGCGACCTGCCTGATGATGTTTTCATCCTCGAGCATGAGTTTGATGATCTCTCGCTCGCCGGCGGGCAGGCGCAGGGCTCCCTGAGTCGCCTCTCCGGCGTTTCCGGGCCCCGGGCCCTGGCGGCGGCCCCTCTTCTTGATTTCTTCAATGATGTACTCCTGGGGGATATCGATCCGTTCGGAGAGCTTATTTCGGTAGGCCTCCCTCAGGACGCCGTCTCCCACCTGCGCGAGGGCGTCGAGAAATTCCGAGGCGATCCGCGCCCTGCCGACCTCGCCCCGGTGATCGTGCCGGCGGAAGAGGTGATCGAGCAGAAAGTCGAAATATTCAGGCGCGCGCCCGACGAGGTCGGAGAATGCCGCCGCGCCCTTTTCGCGGACAAAGGTGTCGGGATCGTGCGCAGGGGGGAGCACCAGCACGCGCACCCTGAGCTCCTCATTCAGGAACGCGTCCAGGCTGCGCATGGCCGCGCTCTGCCCCGCGGCGTCGGCGTCAAAGCTCATCACCACCTCGCGGGTGTAGCGTTTGAGGATCCGCGCGTGGTCGGCGGTGAAGGCTGTTCCCTGCGATGCCACCACGTTCCTGATCCCTGCGGCGTGGAGGGCGAAGAGGTCGAAGTACCCTTCCACGACAATGGAGAAACCGCGCTCGATGAGCTCCCGCTTCGCGTGGTGGATACCGTACAGGCTCCTGCTCTTGTTGAAAAGGAGCGACTCGGGAGAGTTCATGTACTTCGGGGTGCCCTCGTCCAGCACGCGGCCGCTGAACGCGATGATGCGGCCGCTCACGTCGCCGATGGGGATCATGAGCCGGTTGCGGAACCGGTCGAATATCCTGCTTCCCCCCTCTTTGCGCATCGCGAGGCCGAGGGCGAGGAGCACCTCCTCGCGGTGTCCCTTGCCGCGCGCGGCGGTGTAGAGCCCATCCCATGAATCCGGCGCGTACCCGAGGGAGAACTGCTCGATGAGCTCATCGCTCATTCCCCTCCGGTGGAGGTAGGCGAGCACTTTTTTACCGGGGGCGGTCGCCTGAAGCTGGTGCGTGAACCAGCGCGCCGCGAATTCATTGAGCCGGTACAGGTCATCCTTCTTCTCGCCCTCGCGCCCCTCGGCCCGTCGCGTATCCGGAACGGCGATACCCGCTTTTTTCGCGAGGAGCCTCACCGCCTCGGGAAAGGTCACGCGTTCGTAGAGGGCGATGAAGTTGAACACCGATCCTCCGGCGCCGCAGCCGAAGCAGTGCCAGATCTGCTTCTCCGGGCTCACGAAGAATGACGGCGTTTTCTCGTTATGGAAGGGGCAGCACGCCTTGAAGCTCCGCCCCGCGCGCTTGAGTGGAATATAGGAGGAGACGACATCGACGATGTCGCTTGACGACTGTATCTGTTCCACAATGTGCTGCGGTATCATAGTTCCCTGACGTCTCATGCCCGGTGCGCCGCCGTGCTCCCGCGGGGGATCCCCCCGCCCGGACGCAGTGGAATCCACGGATCAACCATGGGGGTGCGGTCGGTGCCGCTTCCAGCCCGGTGGTGGGTGGGCTAATTCCTCTTCACCCGCGTGAAGCCCGAGCAGGTGATCACCTCTAATCGTTCCTTTGTGCAGATGCCATCGAGGAGGAGGTTGAGGCCGAGTGTGTCACTCGAGATGTGGCCCGCGATGACCACATTGAGGTTATGTTTTTTCGCCTCATCGAGATGCTTCTCGCTGAGGTGCATGCCGACGAGCGTCCCCACTCCCGCCTGGGCAAGCTTTTCAAGGATCTTCACTGATCCCTCGGTGCCGCCGGTCATATCGACAAAGATCCGCCCCGCGCGCCGCTCCTCCCTGCCGGAGAGAATCCTGGGGGGAGCGTTGTTCTCCATTGCCCGCTGGTATTCAGGGATCCCCTGGAGGAGGTCGATGATATCACCGATGAGCTCCGGCTTTTTCCGGTCGAAGAGTCGCTGGAGGTGGGTGGTGGCGCAGTTGTCGGCGGGGGTGTGCACGCAGGCGAGCGGCATGTTCACCAGACTGGCGGCATCCACCGTGCGGGTGTGGTTCACCGGCATCACTTTGTGCTCAACCTCCCGGATGCGCTCCTCGAGGAGGGATTCCGCGACATTGATGGGGACGCCGAACCTGTTGAGGATATCAGCCTGCATGTGCATGACGTTGTAGAACCCCGCATATGCCCGCCCGGCCGGGTGGTGGGACAGGACGAGGTCGATCTTCTTCCCGCGTTCCCTCAGACGGTCGGCGAGCATGATCTCTCCGACATCAATGTCTATTCCGGCCAGCAGTCCCCGCACCTCTGTTGAGGGCTGCCCGAAGAGGATGCGGGTGTCGGCGTAGGGATTGTCGAGGCGCTCCCTGTCGAAGGATTTCTTCTTCCTGGCTGACATCTCCGCATAGGCCTCGCGCAGCGCCTTTACCTCACGGCGGATGCGCGCCTGACCGCGCGGATCGTTCTTCTGACCTTCTGCAAGCGCGCGCTCGAAGAATGTGCCGAGCTTCATATGGTTCTTCCTTTTTTTGGGGCGGGGGTCTGGCCCTCGGGTGCGCCGCGGTTCGCGCCCTCCGCTTTCTTCTGCTCGCCCTGTGAACCGATGGAGAGGTCCAGCTCCGTCCGCTGCCTGATCGCGGGCAGCTTTTCGATCACCTCGGCGGCGGGGAGGGATTGCACCCCGGGGTACACGCGCACCGCGACTCTGTACGCGCCGGGAACGGCGGATATGGCGAGTGGCCCGAAGAAGGAGTTCTGGCTGACGGCATTTGAAATTGCCTCCACCCGTACCAGGGCAAGAAGTATCAGCGCCACGCAGGCGAAGAGCAGCGCCTTCGCGCCGCCGATGATTGTTCCGCCCGCCTTATCGAGTGCGGCGATCGCGGGGAGCTGCGTCGCACGGTGCACCGTCTGATTGACCATGTAAAAGAAGAGCAGCACCGCGAGGAGGATTCCCGCGAACGAGAGACCGATGGCGACGTTCCGATCGAGGGAGACGCGCTGGATGAGCCTGTCGGCGCCCTGCTCATAGAATTTGAAGGAGAGGTAGAGGCCGCACACGATGCCCAGAAAGCGAAGCAGCTCTCCAGAGAGCCCCCGCCGGTGACCGATGACCATTCCGCGGATGACCACGACAGCGACTATTGCATCAATCCAGTTGAATCTCATGCCTGAGGCCGTGCCCACAAAGGGTTAGAACGAAAAAACTCAAACACACAATATATCAAATCCAACATAGTCATTTCAATAAATTTGTTGCGCAACCCCTTCCCCATTTTTCCGTGCGCTGCCCTCCATGGCTCCCTCCTGCTTCGCTCATGGTCTCCGAAGAGTCGTGGATTGCACGCCCCTTCAGGCCGTCGTTCAAAGCTCCCTCAATGCACGCCCGGCACATATCTCCCTTCTGAATCTTTTCCCCGTCGAGATAGACGCGCAGGTATTCCCTTGTGAGGCCATAGCCTGCCCTGGCGTCACTTTTGCATCTCCCCTGGACGAGCACCTCCACATCCCTCCCGATAAATCTCCCACTGTATTCGTCCGCCGTTTCGTCCGCGGCGGCGCGCACCAGCGCCCGGTGGCGCTCTTTTATCCCGGGCCGTATCGGATCGCCGAGCTTCCACGCTGCGGTACCGGGCCTCGGGCTGTATGAGAAGATGTGGGCCCGGCTGAATGCGGCATGCTTCACCATGGCAACCGTGTTGTGGATCGCCTCTTCATCCTCGCCGGGGAACCCCACCATGATATCGGTGGTGATCGAGGCGTCAGGCACGCGCGCCCGAATCCGCTGGATCAGCCGCCTGTAGCCGGAGCTGTGGTAGCAGCGGTTCATCGCTCTCAGTATGCGGTCATCGCCGCTCTGCAGGGGGAGGTGCAGGTGCGGACAGAGCGTGCCCCCTGATGCGATGAGTTCAATGAGTTCTTCATTGACGTCTTCGGGCTCTATGGAGCTTAAGCGGATGCGGGCGAGCCCCCTGATGGCCGTGAGATCCCGAATGAGCTGGACCAGTGCGCGCGGTTCGCCGCGGTCCTTGCCGTAGCCGCCGAGGTGAATGCCACAGAGCACTATCTCCATGTGGCCGCTCGACACAAGCGCGGTCGCCTCATTGATAATCTCATCGCGCGCCCTGCTCCTCGATCGGCCCCGGGCGAGTGGGACAATGCAGTAGCTGCAGCGGGAGTCGCAGCCGTCATGGATCTTGAGAAAAGCCCGCGTGTGGTGTGAGAATCCGGTAATCGAGCGCGCCCCGTCCCCGCACCCTCTGCCAATGATATGGTGGAGGCGTTGCTTCATCTCGTTTCCCAGGACATATTTTACGCCGGGGATTGCGGCGAAAGCTTGCGCACTCACATCGGCGCAGCACCCCGTGACGATCACGACGGCATGGGGATACTCACGGCACGCCCGATGCACGGCACGCCTCGATTTTGTCTCGCTCGCATGGGTGACGGCACAGGTATTGATGATGCATAGGTCGGGGTGTGGATCCAGACGATCCGACTCTCTGCAGCCCCGCGAGAAGAGACTCTCGCGGATGAGCTGGCTGTCGTACTGGTTGACCTTGCAGCCGAGCGTGGTGATGGCGAATGTGCTCATTGTTCTGAGCGGGCGGCTCACACTGTCCTCGACAGGAGATACTGGCCGAGGAGAGCCGCCCCTGCGATTGCCGCGGTTTCCGCTCTCAGGATGGCATCGGACAGTCTGCACGGGACCGCTCCGTGGGCGACCAGGCGGGCGAGCTCCTCTCCGGAGAAATCCCCTTCCGGGCCCACGATGAGGAGCAGGCGCATGCCCCGCGCACGCCGTCCCCCCGAGAGAACCTCGGAGAGAGAAGCGCACCCCTCGCGTAGCGAGGCTACCAGAGCCCCGTCTGATCCCCTGATGAGCGGAACGAGCGACTCAAGAGAAGGGAGGAGGCTCGTGTCGGGGATGAAATCCCTGCGGCACTGCCGGCAGGCCTCTACGGCGAGCGCGCGCCATCGCGTGAGTCTCGAATGCCCGGAGGCAGCTCCGCTGCTTCGCGGAATGCTCCTTGTCGTGTGGAAGCCAATGATCGCAGAGGCCCCCAGTTCCGTGCACCGCTGCACCACCGTGTCCATCGCGGGAGCCTTGAGGAGGGCCTGGGCCACGGCAAATGTGCGCTGTGGCGTTGCGGCATGGATGGATTCCAAAACCCTGAGGGTCGCACAGCCGCTGCCTGCCCTGGCGATGACCGCCCTGCAGGACCAGCCCATCCCGTCAAATGCGGTGACCTCATCTCCTTCCCTGAGCCTCAGCACGCGGAGGAGGTAGTGGGCCTCGCTGCCGCGAAGACTGAGCATCTCGCCATGGGGGACATCCGGGTCAATAAAGATGCGGCGCATGCGCATGTTAAAAACAGTTCAAAATGTAAGGTTAAAAGACTTTCAACTTTCAGCTTTTGACTGTGGGGTGTAGTAACTGCCTCAACCGGTGAAAAATTTTTTGGCCTTCGCGAAGAATGAGCTGCTCATCGGGTACAATCTCTCTCCGCCGAGCTCGGCGAACTTCTTGAGGAGCTGTTTCTGTTCCTCGGTGATGCCGACGGGAATCTCCAGGAACACCTTCACGTACTGATCGCCTCTCCCGAGGCCGTTGACGTTGGGCATGCCCTTCCCCCTGAGCCTGAAGGTTTTTCCCGACTGTGTGCCCGGCGGGATGGCCAGTTGCGCCTTCCCGCTTATTGTGGGGATGTCAATGGTGCCGCCCAGCGCCGCGGTGACAAAGCTTATGGGGATCTCGCACAGGATGTCGTCGCCATGACGCTGGAAGAGCTCATGCTCCGTGACGTGGATGATGATGTACAGATTCCCCGCCGCGGCGCCGTGCGCGCCTCCCTCGCCCTCTCCTGAAACCTGGAGCCTGGAACCCAGTTCCACGCCCGGCGGGACATGAACCACGATCTTCTTTTTCCGCCGCACTCTTCCTTCGCCACGGCATCGATGACAGGGATCCCTGGCGATCGTTCCCGCGCCCGCGCACTGAGGGCACTCATGCTGCTGTATGCTCCATCCGAAGAAACCCTGCACCCTGCGTTCAACAATGCCGGCGCCACCGCACGCCTGGCAGGCGACGCGGGATGTTCCCTGCTGCGCGCCGCTCCCGCCGCAGTCCGGGCAGGAGGCGAGGCATGGGAAGGAGATCTCTTTCTTGCAGCCGGATGCAGCCTCCTCGAGGGTGATTTCGAGATCGTAGCGGAGATCTGAGCCGTGCTCAGGCCCGCGGCGGCGGCCGGTAAACCCGAAGAAGTCGTCAAAGATGCTCCCGCCTCCGCCGAAGGCGGACATGAAGGTGCGAAGGGCCTCCTCGAGATCGACGCCGAAACCGCCGAAGCCACTGGGGCCCCCCCTGAGCCCCGCGTGGCCGAAATGATCATACTGCTGCCGCTTCTGAGGGTCGCTCAGAACTTCATAGGCCTCTGATACCTGTTTGAACTGCTCCTCGGCGTTCTTGTCTCCCGGGTTTTTGTCGGGATGGTAGCGGAGCGCCAGTTTGCGGTACGCTTTCTTCAGCGCGTCAGCAGGGGCATTCCTCGGAACGCCCAGTATTTCGTAGTAGTCTCTTTTGGTGGTCATTTGGCTTCTCGCGTCGCGCGATTGCACATGTCAAATGTTCGACCTGGCTTCGCAACCTATTTTTGCACCTGATTTCTCTGATTAACCCTGAAATTCTGCTTGCCAGAGTAATCAGGTTAATCAGGTGCGTATTCTACTGAAACACAGAGGCAGCACGTTAGAGTTCGCCGTCAGGGGTTCGGAGGCTGATCAGTTGCACCCTGTCCATGAGCGCTTCGCTCGGCGGTTCCCGATTTCACCGGTTCGCCCGCCTCCGCGCTGCTCTTTGAAACCGTGACGACTGCCGGTCTCAGCAACCTGCGGTCGAGCGTGTAGCCCTTGAGTTGTTCAGCAAGCACCGTGCCGTCGGGACACTCGTCCGTTTTGACCTCTGCAATGGCTTCATGGAGCTCGGGGTTGAAGGGTTGGCCGATCGCCTCGATCGGTTGCAGGCCATTCTTCTGGAGCACCGTGAGGAGCTGCTTCTGGATGAGCTTGACGCCATCAATGATCTGCTTCGAATCAGCGTGGGCGCCAGCGGCCGCGCGCGCGCGCTCAAAATTGTCGAGCACCACGATGAGTTCAGCCATAAGCGCTTCGCGTGCGAGCGTGAGGATATCGCTGCGCTCCCGCTCGATGCGCTTCTTGTAGTTCTCAAAATCGGCCGCCGTCCTCAGCAGGCGATCGTAGTACGCATCCGCCCTGGCTGCCTTCTCCCGCAGTGCACGCAGCTCGTCCTCCGGCAGGTGCGCCTCCGAGCGCCCCTCCTTCCCCTCGGGGGGCGCCCCGTGCGCCATTGTTTCGGCTTTCTCCATGGCGATCTCTAATTTGCTCCTCACGTCTTTACTCTCGTGTTTTTTTTCATGGCTCTTGTGCATACGGAACACTCCTGGTGATCGTCAGCGGGACAACCCTGCCTTTTTTGAACCTGCCGCTCCGTGCGAAGATTGCCTTCGAGAAGGGCGAGGCTGAAGAGGGCATTGATGCCGCGCAGAATTATAATAAACGATTCGCATCCGCGTCAAGGGGGCGAATTCCCCCGAAATGGCGGATAGCGCGAGAATGCAATTGGATTGACGTCACCCATCGGGTGAACGCGATCGCGCTGAAAATCCAAACCTCAAACTTCAATATCTAAAACACATCTCAAATCCCTGCCTGCCGGCAGGCAGGCAAAATACCAAATCCGAGCTGCACGTGATGAGCGGGGATATCATATGGTTTTGGATTTTGGAATTATGATTTTGAGCTTGTGTGGAGGTTTGGATTTTGAAGTTTTGATTTTATCCTGTATGTAAATGCGGTGCTGGACCTGCTTCCCCATTGCGCACATGACATCGTAGGGAATGGTGCCGGTGAGATCCGCGACCTCATTGAGCGTGATCTCATTCTCTCCCTGCCTCCCGATCAGCACCACCTCGTCCCCCACCTGCGCCCCGGAGATGTGGCCGACATCGATCATCGTCTGGTCCATGGTGACATTGCCGATGACCGGAGCCCGCTGGCCCCGCACGAGCACCTCGCCCCTGTTGGAGAGGAGCCTGCTGTAGCCGTCGCCGTAGCCGATCGGGATGGTCGCCACCCGCGTGTCACGGTAGGTGACGTAGCTCCGGCAATAGCTGATGGAGCGGCCCTTCCGGACATTTTTCAGGAAGCAGATTTCAGTCTTGAGCGTGAGGGCGGGTCGAATGGGGATGCTCTTGATCACCTCTTGAGATGGGTAGACTCCGTACATCATGATTCCCAGGCGGACGAGATTGAGGGAGGACGACGGCAACCCGAGAATGGCGCCGCTGTTGGCGATGTGCTTCAGCGCAAAGCGGATGCCGGCGCGTTCGCAGCGCAGGATCAGCCGTTTAAATCTGTCGAGCTGCAGCTTTGTGAAGAACAGATCCCTCTCGGCCGCGCAGGCGAAGTGGGAGCATATTCCCCGGAGCCGGACCCCCTTTGTCCGCCGCGCCCGTTTGATGAAGTCAAACGCCCCCTCGTGCCAGACGCCGATCCGCCCCATCCCGGTATCGACGACGATATGGATATCGACGATTCTCTTCGCCTTGAGGGCGGCTCGCGAGACCGCATCGAGCATCTCATGGGAGCAGATGACGGGGGTAATCCGGTGCCGCACGATCGCGCCGGCGTGACCCGCCATTCCCGCGCTGAGAATGAGAATGCGCGCCCCGGGGAATGATTTTCGCAGCGTGAGCGCCTCGCAGATGTTCGAGACGCCGAGCCAGCTCACCCCCGCTTCGAGGGCGGCGCGAGAGATCTGAATCATGCCGTGTCCGTACGCATCTGCTTTGACGACGGCGAGGAGCTTCACCGCCCGCCCGAGCCTGCTGCGGATTGCGGCGATGTTTTCCCTGACTGCGCCGAGGTCGATCTCAGCCCAGGTCTTGTAGAGCTTTTCCATTGACGTGCGATCGTTTTTAGAGGTGAGCGGCCCGCACCGCGACTGCTCCTGTTCGAGCATCTGGATTATACCGGAGGGGGGCATCGGACGGAAGGGAAATCAGGGTAATGCCTCAGTCAATCGCTGATGTATGCATGCTATGAAATTCAATAATGATTAGATCCTGAAATCCCCATTCCTCCCACTTTACAAAAGGGGGAAAGAGTGGGATTTTGACTGAGTCATGACAGCAGCTAAAAAATCAGCGCTTCAGTGACGGACTACAAATCAGGGAAAAATACTTGGACTTGCACTCATCGCATAAAGTATAATATGTAGTTGAAAGGGGCGAGGTGCCCCTACGGCGGGCGGAGGCCGATATTATGAAAAAAGCAGGAGAAGAAGTTGAGGCATCTACTGTTCTCACTGAAGTAAGATATGCAACGGCGCTTGTTGCGGTTGTTGTACTCTTGTGGAGCATAATCGGCTACGGGCAGGTTGAGCCATGGCCGATGTTGCATTATGATGCCCCCCACGGAGGGAAAAGCCCCGACAGTGGCCCCCGTATCCCAGCGCTGGCCTGGAGCTACAGCATAAGCGTTGCAGTTGATTCCTCAGCGGCAGTGAGCACCACCACGGTATATATCGGTTCCGCGGACAACAATCTCTACTCCTTCAGCTCGATTGGATCCTTCCTATGGAGCTACACATCGGCTGGAGATACTACATCAGCCGCAATAGCCACTGATTTGGTGTATATCACTTCAAGTGATAACAACCTCTACGGCATTACTAACTTGACCGGCCAACTCTCCTGGAGTTATGCAGCCGGCGGAGATATTGTTACCTCGCCGGTGCTGAGCTCGGCAGGGACAATATATTTTGGAGCCCTCGATGAGCGAGCCTACAGCATCAACTCTGATGGGTCGTTCCTGTGGAGCTACCGTAGCTCGCCAATTTATACTAACCCCGCCTTAGGCCTCGACAGGTTGTACGTCGGGAACGACAGCAATTCGCTCTTATGGCTCGATGCTTCTACCGGAGCACTCTTGGGCTCGGCTGGCGCCGGCACGGCATCGCTGGCGTTGGGCGCAACGGATAAGGTGTATTATGGTGCGGTAGATAATAATCTGTACAGCTTAAACTCCGATGGGACTACACGCTGGGTATTCCCGGTATCCGGGACCGCCTCGGTCTCCTCCATACCCGCCATAGGCACCGATAAGATATACGTGGGTTCCCAGGACAATAATCTCTACAGCGTGTTTGATTCGGATGGGCTCCTCTCGTGGAGTTATACCGCTGGCGGAGAGATCACTTCCTCGCCGGCGCTGGACTCAAGCGAGAGGGTGTACGTGGGTTCTCAGGACAATATTATGTACGGCATCAACTCAGATGGGACGCTGCTGTGGAGTTATACGACGCCCAACGGTATCGTTTCATCCCCGGCGATCAGCCCGGATACGGTCTATGTAGGTTCAGGTGATAACCGCCTCTACGTGATCGTCGAGGGACCAACAGAGACGCCGACGATCACACCGACGCCGACGATCACACCGACGCCCACGATCACAGACACCCCGACGATCACGCCCACTCCCACCGAAACGGAAACACCGACTCCCACGCCGCTTCCCGGGTACGTAGTTTCGGGAGCCAACTACGCTGACGCCAACGGGACGTACTGCAAGCAAGTTTTCAAATACAACGGATGCTACGTCTACCAGAAGGCGGGAACCGGACTCCAGATACGGTACGAGGGTGCGGGAGACGATTACTGGTACATGTACGACGGGGCATGGGGTCTGTGGCTGTACAAGATAGCCGCCGACGAGGACTGCTTCACCGACCTCACGGGCACGTGGAGCGATGCAGGCGGTGGACTGCCCGTGCCTGTCGTGGTCATGGGATGCGAGGACACGCCGACGCCGACCCCCACAGAGACGCCGACCCCTTACGAATCACTTCACCCCTGGCCGATGTTCCATCATGACGTGCGCCGCACGGGGAAGAGCGATTTGGATGGCCCTTCGAGCCCGATTTTGAAGTGGAGCTATAAAACGGGCGATGATTTATTCTCATCGCCAGCAGTAAGTTCAATCGGTAAGGTGTATACAGGTTCAGATGACAACAATCTCTACAGTTTTAAATCGGACGGTTCGCTGCTGTGGAGCTACACAACTGCGGATATAGTCCGTTCATCACCTGCGATAGGCATTGATACAGTTTGGGTTGGTTCTCAAGACAATCATTTATACTGCTTATTCCAAACTGGGTTACTCTCATGGAGCTATGAAACAGGATCTTGGATACGTTCATCACCGGCTATTAGCAACATCGGGACGGTATACGTGGGATCTGTGGATGACCGTCTTTATAAAATCGATTCCAATGGTTCATTACTGTGGAGCTATAAGGCTGGAATATACATAGGATACTCATCACCTGCGCTCAGTTTAGCTGATAAGGTGTATATCGGCAGTGAAGATAACCGTATTTACTGCTTGACTAACCAAGATGCCTTACTGTTTTGGAGCTATGAAACGGGCGACGAAATAGCTTCTTCCCCGGCATTAAGCTCGACTGATACAGTATACGTGGGCTCTCATGACAATCGGCTTTATAGTATTGACTCACTTGGCGCCTTATTGTGGAGCTATGAGACCGGGAATTATTTCGATTTGGCATCATCACCATCAATAAGTACTGATACGGTATGGATTGGGTCTACTGATAACCACATTTATTGCTTACGGCAGGATGGGAAATTATCATGGAGCTATGAAACCGGTGATAAAATATGGACTTCACCAACTATAGGTGCGGCAGATACAGTATACATAGGCTCTTCCGATGGGAATATCTACAGCATCGACTCCAGCGGTTCATTGTTGTGGTCATATATCATTGGATCGTGGATTGGTTCATCTGCTGCAATAGGTACCGACACTGTATATATTGGTTCTTACAGCAGTGCCTTGTACGTGATCACGCAACCCACGCCGGTCCCCCCTCCGCCCGAACATCCCTGGCCGATGTTCAGGCACGACCCGCTGCGCACCGGGGTAAGCCCGCTTAACGGTCCGGTGGGGCCAGTATTGTTGTGGAGCTATGTGATTAGCTTTACATCCGGTTTTGTCGATTCATCTCCGGCAGTAGGCTTAGACGGCCACATCTATATCGGATCGGACGACAACTCCATATTTAGCATCAGCGGCGATGGCGCGCTCATCTGGAGCTATGGAACGAGCGATGGTATAACATCTTCGCCTGCGATAGATGCCGAAAATGTCTACACGGGGTCTTTGGACCACACACTCTATGCCCTAGTCTCAACTGGTTCATTCGCATGGAGTTATGTAACCGGTGGACTCATTATCTCTTCGGCTGTGGTCAGCGGCGGGGACATTTATATCGGATCAGATGATAACGCGCTCTACAAGCTTCTCTCGACAGGATCTCTCGTGTGGACCTATAGGACGGGAAGCAATATCGTTTCCTCCCCTGCTATAGGGATGAGCGGAAATATATATGTGGGATCGTACGATGATAGACTGTACGCCTTTACGCCCGACGGTATATTATCCTGGAGTTATAGAACGGCCGGCGTTATAGACAGTTCCCCCTGTGCTACTTCAACCGTCTATGTAGGAAGTAACGATAACGATGTTTATGCGTTTACCACGGACGGAGCTCTCGTGTGGAGTTATGCGACAGGTGGCGCAGTGTATTATTCCTCTCCCTCCGGCACGGATACGGTATCAATAGGCTCCCAAGATAACAGCCTTTACACGTTCAATACAGACGGTTCTCTCTTCTGGAGTTATGCTCTCACGGGAGATGTCGAGGCCTCCCCCGCCATTTCGGCTCAAGATATAGTCTACATAGGCTCTGATGGCGGAGAAACCTATGGGCTGAGTCCAGATGGCGGCCTGTTGTGGAGCTACATTGGGACAGGTTCCGTCCATATGGGTCCCGTCATCGGCGCCTCTGGTGAAGTGTATGTAGGTTTCGGCGCATCTACTCATAACAGGCTGTGCCGGTTCCAGGATCCCACCCCGACTCCCACCCCGACGCCCACGGCAACACCGTTCATGCCCACCCCGACACCCACCTGCCTGCAAGGCTTGAGGGTGTGGCTGAACAAGAGCAGCTTCAATCCCGGAGACACCTTCGAAGCCTGGGTCAGCTTCAGCAATACCTATATGGACTGGGATGGGTACCTCGTGTTTGTAAGGAGCGGCAGGACCTGGTCGGATGTGAGGGGGAGGCTGAAACGCGGAGTGCACCCGGTGGTCACCAACAGGCTGGAGATTCATAATTGCTGGGGGCCGAACAAGGCATTCTCCATCCGAGTGCCGCGCAATGCCGCGGGCCAGTACACGCTCTTCGTGGCGACACTCCCCTGGAAGACCAAACCGACGTACGCGAACGCCAAGTACGGACCGAACAGCCAATTGGCGAGCGCCACGTTTAGAATCCTAATTGAGTGAGGGGAATAGATGCGCAGGCGCAGAGGGGATGTCGTAATCCTATTAGCGGCATGTATCAGCCTGTGCGTTCTTCTTTCGGCAACCCCTGCGCGAGGGGCTGATCGCTCCCTCGTTTCTCAATTGCAGCGCGATGCCGGAGGGAAGGCGCGCATATCCTACCATTCCAAAACCGGTCTGGTCAGTTTCCTCGGGACAGATTTGACACATACCATTCCGCAAAAAAGCAACCTCGCCCGTGGCGCCTCTTCCGAGACGGTCGCCCGGGCGTTCATTGACGACTGCGGTGAGCTGTTCGGCATCGCCAGTCAGGCTGATGAGCTTGACCTCATGCGTTCACAGTCAGCTTCCGGGGGGCGCTCCTTTGTCCGATTCCAGCAGGCGTATCGCGGCATCCCCGTGTTCGGCGGCGAGTTGATCGTCCAGCTCGACTCGAAGAGAAACATCCTCTCGGCGAACGGCGAGATAGCGCCGGGGATCACGGTGGATACCATTCCGGAGATAGGCGCCTGCGAGGCTGCTGAAAGGGCGACGCGCGCGGTTGCCGCATGGTACTCCCTTGACCCTGGTGAGCTCATCGCGAGCGATCCGGAGCTCTGGATATATAACCCGGTACTGGTGGGGCGGAATCGCGACATGAACTCCCTCGTCTGGCGCATGGATGTCTCTCCCGCGCGTTTCGAGACAATAAAAGAACTGGTCCTCGTGGATGCCCACCTCGGTGTCATCGCCCTGCACTTCAACCAGGTCAACAATGTTAAGAATCGGTCCATCTATGACAACAACAACAACCCTTCTGCGGGATTGCCGGGAACGGGTCCGGTGCGCGTCGAGGGGGGGCCAGCGTCAGGGATCACAGACGTGGATAACGCCTACGATTACGCTGGATACACCTACGACTTTTACAAAGACTACCATGATCGGGACAGCCTGGACAACGCCGGGATGCAACTCGTGAGCACCGTGAGATACTGCCCTTCCTCCCTATCCTGTCCTTATGCCAACGCCTTCTGGAATGGTCAGCAGATGACATACGGCCAGGGCTTCGCCTCGGCACTGGATGTTGTCGGCCATGAGATGACTCACGGCGTCACCGAGCATGAATCGCAGCTCTTTTACTATATGCAGTCAGGCGCCATCAACGAGTCGTTCTCTGACATCTGGGGGGAATTTATCGAGTTGACGTACAACCCGGGTCCCGCGACCGACCGCTGGCTCCTCGGGGAGGATTCCCCCCTCGGTGCGATTCGGGACATGAAGAATCCGCCCCATTTCAACGATCCGGATAAGATGAGCAGCAGCAACTATTACTGCGGGGAGAACGACGGGGGGGGAGTCCATACCAACAGCGGTGTCTCCAACAAAGTTGCCTATCTCATCACTGACGGCGATACCTTCAACGGCTACACGGTGACAGGGCGCGGCGTCATTCCAACGGCACAGCTCTTCTATGAGGTCCAGACCAACCTCTTCACCTCAGCGAGCGACTACCAGAACCTCTATGATTCCCTACAACAGGCGGCAATCAATCTCGGCTGGAGCGCTCCCGATCAGCAGCAGGTCAAGAACGCCTGTGACGCGACAGAGATGAACCGGCAGCCGGATGGATGCCCCGCGCCCGAGGCGCCCATCTGTGACTCAGGCTACCTCAGTGACCTGTTCTTTGACAATATGGAGAATACCGCGAGCAAGAACTGGGCTTCAGCGACGGTTGTGGGAACCAATGAATGGTACTATCCACAGAACTCGAACCCCTACGGGTTTGACGCCACCTACGCCACCTCAGGCCGCTACAATATCTGGGGCAATGATCATTACGGTACGGCTGATTACTATATCGGCATGACCAGGGACGTGGATCTACCGGCGGGGAATTCCTACCTGCACTTCAACCACGCCTACGCCTTCGATGACTATACGAGCGGCACGACCAAGCTCTTCGACGGTGGAGTGGTCGAGTACAGCACGGACGGCGGCAACTCATGGCAGGACGCCGGCTCACTCTTCACCGACAACGGATACAGTGGTATCATCGGAAACTCATGGAACAATCCACTCGGCGGCCGATCCGCCTTCGTGAGCGAGAGCAACGGCTACATCTCCAGCCGCGCCGATCTGAGCTTGCTGGCGGGCCAGAAGGTGCGCGTGCGCTTCCGCATCGGCACGAGCGATACCAGCGACCCCCAGCGCTCCAGCTCTGCCTACGGCTGGTTCATTGACGACGTCCGCATCTACGTGTGCAGTGCGACTCCCCCGGCTCCCACGCCGACCCCTCCCCCACCGGGCCTGCACGTGATATTGAACAAGGAGAGTTTCAATGGAGGAGACCTGCTTACCATTGATGTCTCCTTCAGTGAAGCAGCCATGGACTGGGACGGCTATCTGGTCTTCACGGGTGCGGCGGGGGTGTATTCGGCTACGGGAAGCAGGTTGCAGCGGGGGGTGCATCCGATTGTCAGGAATGCCATGGAAATGCATCGGCCTTTTGTGGGAAAAGTACTATCCATGCGCGTCCCGCACATGCCGGGCTCCTATGCCCTCCATTGCGCGATACTCCCCGCCGGCATAGCGCCGACACTGGCAAATGCGAGGGCGAGCTACAGTCAGTTGGCCGAGGTACCTTTCAGCATCTTACCTTAGAACATGCCGCTGTTTCTCTCACCTGTTGCAGCAGAGTCCTTTTGCCCATAGAGTATATCAGGCTTGGGGCTTAAAAATCTCCGGCTGCAGCGTCCCCTTCATGAGATGGTCGAGGATCTGCGGGCAGTTCCGGAACCATTCCCCCTGCCACTCCGCGTAGAGCAGCACGAGCGCAGTCAGCGCGGCGACAATGATCTCCCCTCCGCAATCGAGGCGGATCATCCTCGCGATAAAGTAAATCACCCCGAGCGTCATGAGGATATGCCCCACCTGGGGAATGATGTTCATCCCCTCCCAGCCAAAGGCGAAGAGGCCCAGCGTCCCGTAGCGGAACATGAGGCCCGCGCCCACGGCCATCACGCTTTTCTGCCTGAGGAGGTAGCCGATGGCGAAGATGAAGATGCTGGGGGCGCACGAGTTCATCGCGAGCCAGCCATCCCATCCAGCCCCGAGGACGCGGGTGAAATAGAATGTCGAGTTGGCGGCCATGAGCAGGTTGAGTATGACAATAATCCATCCCGCCCTGTCCCGCGTGAATCGATGATCGCCCGCATTATCCATGACGCGCTCCTCCTGATTTAGATTTTACGCTGTGCGACCAGCGCGCAGTAATCGCACGCGCCCGCCGCTTTTGGAATCGGCGAGCGGAGCACACGCACGGCGTCCTGAAACGTCTCTTTCGCGGATTCGATCTTCGTCTCGATCTTCATCGGCCTGACGTTGAATTTCACGACCCCGTTTTCCCTGACCTCCGCCGGCCAGTAGTAGATGAGATAGGCGAAACCGCCTGTCCTATAGCCGCTCGATTCCAGTATCAGGCAGTAGCAGTCGAGTTGGGTTTGGTAGTAGATCGCTGGATCTTCTTTAAGGTCATAGCCCCTCGTTTTATAGTCCACGGGGATGTAGAAGCCGTCCTCAACGAGACAATCGTCCAGGGCGCCCGAGAGCACCGCGTCCAGCGCGGGATCCTCGTAGCGCAGTTCCGTGGTCCTCCAGCTCCGCCACCTCCCCAGAATTTCACGCTCGGGGAAAAGCCTCCCTCTCACCTTGCCGGCTATCTCCGGGGGCAGCTCTCCCCTCGTGCGGTACTTGTCGAAGTATGCTTTGATCGCAGAATCCATACCCCCCGGCAATGAGGGGAAGATCCCCCGCGGCCGCTTTATCCCCTTGTTTTTATCGAGCCAGAAACAGAGCGGGCAGTCACTGAAAAGGCTCAATGCAGATGGAGACAATGCAATCCGCTTCATGGACCTCCTCCCGGTGGCGCACTCCGCGCTCATCGATTGTGACATCACAGATGATAGTGCATTTTCCCCGAAAAGTGAATAGCATCCGCGCGTACGGCACGAGCTTTTTGCTTGCATTTCTGCGAGAGTGCGCTACTGTAAGTGAAATATTGAAGGAACAGGATGCACGCAGATACACACAGATAAAATGCTAACTAAAAAATCATAATTAGGAACCAGTAAAAGTTTCTACATCCGTGTTAATCTGTGTTTATCTGTGGTTGAAAATAAATCTATGTATTTAACTTGGTTAGACCACCATAGGAGGGAGGGAAGATGAAAAGAGTCAGCATGGGTTTTGCTGCGCTGCTTGTCATAGCGCTCTGCGCGCTCACCGGCGCCGGACTCGCGGCGCAGATAAGGCTGAGCAACGACATCGCATGGGTGAGCTCCTCGGACGCCTACAAATGCTGCGTCCAGCAGGCCTACGCTGATGCGGGGAGACGGGTGCGCGACCTCTCGCGCGGGGAAAAGCCCGGTACCTGGTGCGTCGTTTTTGATGCGGATGAAACGATCATCAGCAATGTCGAGTTCCAGGCATCGCTGCAGGCCAGGGGGGTCACGTATTCGGGCCAGGCATGGGATGAATGGTGTAATAAAGGAAAGGCGACCGCCCTTCCCGGCGCCAGGGAGTTCTGCGCCGCGGTCAGGGAGCGCGGGGGGAAGGTGGTCATCATCACGAATCGGCAGGAAGCCGTGGGGAAGGCCACCCTCAGGAATCTGGACGAGCTCGGTTTCACCTACGATGCGTGTCTCTTCCGTGAGGGCCCCTATCGCGCGGACCGGTCGAAGGCCGTGCGCCGGGCCGATGTGGAGGGAGGGGCCCTGAAGACCCTGCCCGAGGGAAAGCGCCTTCCCCCGCTCAAGATTCTGATGCTGGTCGGTGATCAGACCCACGATCTCTACAACGATAAAGAGATGGGTTTCAAGGATGTGAGAGAGCGGTTCGGCAGGGACCTGGTGATCATGCCCAACCCAATGTATGGCGACTGGGAGAAGGGGGGAACCTTTGTTGAGGCGGTCGGAGAGGCATCGGGGGCTCCCACAGGGAAGCGGGCGGTGGTTCATTCCACATCGCCGTGACGGACTTGGGAAGCATTGTGCAGATTAGAGATTGTGCCGCGGATGAACGCGGATGGAACCGCAGTTTAAAGTGTAAGGCTTAAAGTTTAGAGTGGGGGCAGTTGAAATCTGCGTCAATCCGCGCAGATCCGCGGCTGGTTCTCTCAATATAGTGCTCGCCCCCGCCGCCGCTTTCTGGTACAATTCGCGAAACTCGACCAGGACCGGGGCGATGCTGCCCACCTTAGAAACGATCAAGAAATTGCCCAAGGTGCTTTTACACGACCACCTCGATGGCGGCCTGCGGATTGACACGGTTATCGAGCTGGCGAAGAAGGAGCGCTATCCCCTCCCCTCTGACGATCCCCGAGAGCTCCTCGATTGGTTCCACCGCGGCGCGAACCGGGGGGATCTCAAACTCTACCTCGAAACGTTCAAGGTGATCTATGCCGTTCTCCAGACAGAGGGAGCGCTCGAGCGCGTGGCCTACGAATCGATCCTCGACCTGAAGCAAGACAACACTGTCTATGTCGAGACGCGGTTCGCCCCGTTCTTCCACACGAAAAGGGGGCTGACGCACGACGAGATCATGGAGGCGGTGCTCAAGGGGCTGCGCCAGGGATCGAGGGAGACGGGGATATCGTTCGGCCTCATCGTCTGCTCCATGCGCGGCACGGAGTGGGCGGTGCCGATGGCGGAGCTCGCCGTGAAGTACCGGGAAAAGGGCGCCGTCGCGTTCGATCTCGCCGGGGACGAGGCGGGCTACCCTGCCAAGAAGTATATCGAGGCGTTCCACTACTGCCAGCGGGAAAACTTCAACATCACCATTCACGCGGGTGAGGCGTTCGGCGCGGAATCGATCTGGCAGGCGCTCCAGTGGTGCGGCGCGCACCGCATCGGACATGGGACACGCCTCGTGGATGATTTCGTTATAGAAAAGGGGAGGGTGGTGGGAATGGGCACGCTCGCCCAGTACGTGCTGGACAAGCGCATCCCGCTGGAATGCTGCCTGAGCAGCAACATTCACACGGCCGCCGCGGAGAGCTTCGCCTCGCACCCCTTCCGCCTCTTCTACACGAACCGCTTCCGCGTCACGCTCAATACCGACAATCGTTTGATGAGCGACACCTCGATGAGCAAAGAGCTGGATATCGCGGCGCGCGCGTACAATCTCACCATGCGCGACCTTGAAATCCTCACGCTCAACGCGATGAAGAGCGCGTTCGTCCACTATGATGAGCGGTGCGACATCATCTATAAGGTAATCAAGCCGGCCTTCGCGAAGCTTAAGTTACCAAGAAATACCTGACTTGTCAAGCCCCGATGCTTTAGCTGATGCTTTGGCGGGCAATCGCTTTGTATGCCTCTGCTCCGATTCAATTGGCAGACCCTGCACATAATAAACGGGACTAGCGCGGGCATTAATGACATTGATCTGCCCTGTAAAAATCGGTTGACAAAAGTTGACAATAATCCACGGCATTTGGCATAATACCGACATGAATAAATCCCTTAATATCTCTGTTTTTAAAGACGCTCTCATCAGGGCCGGAATGAACCAATCGGACTTGGCGGATAAGCTGAACGTTTCCAGAGAGGCGGTATCAAAATGGGTTCAGGGTGGGGCATTCCCTCAGCCAGATAAACTGCTACGTATAGGGATGCTCCTGAAGTTGTCATTTGAGCAACTAGTTACAGTGGCATCGCCTACGCTTGTTCCAATCGTCACATTCCGAAGAAAGGCCCGCACGAAGACAAGAGACGAACACCTCGACAGCGCTCGCGAAACCGGCGAATTACTCAAACAATTGGTGAAATACCTGCCCGGTCAGGACTTGACTCAGCCTCCCACACTCAAAAATCCGATAAACAGCTACGATTACATCCAACGGGTAGCTGCGGATGTGCGTAAAGAGATGGGCCTGATGGGGAAGGAACGTATTGATTTTAAGGACATTATCGCTAAGTTCGACCGGCTTCACGCCGTGATCATCCCGGTCTTGTGGGGAGCCAGAGAATATCATGGTAATGCCCTGAATATTCACCTGCCCGACTCGAAGACGACTTGGATATTTCTAAACTTGGATAGCAATACTGTTGACTTCAAGTTCTGGATGGCTCATGAACTGGGCCATTCATTCGCGCCCACGCTTTCCGGAGAAGCTGGCGAGGATTTCGCCGACAGTTTCGCACAAGCTCTGCTTTTCCCTGAATCACATGCTGACAAACTTCATAATGTTTTACAGAGGATTCCCGGCATCGGGGCCAGGATCGAACGTGTCCGATCCGAGGCCATAAAGCATGTGATTTCGCCTTACACGATCCGCCTAGCATTGGAGGGATATGAACAAGCACGAGGCATCCCGAAAACTAAACTCGGTGACCTCTCGCCGTTCATGGGTTCGGTCGTGAACTTTGGGAAGAGATACCCTACTATTTCAAAGACTTTGTTCAGACGCCTTCCGCCAAAACCAGCCGACTATATCGACGTGGCCCGGTCTGTGTTCGAAAGCCAATTCTTTGACGCGCTATCCGAATTCTGCAAAAATGAGCAGGGGGCAGAACACTTCATTCACCGCGTGCTCGGGGTTTCCCTGGCAGACGCTAAAGCCCTGTCGGTGGAACTCCGGAAATGAGCACGCCGCCCCAGGTCATTCTTCTCGACAGCAACGCCTATTTTCGAATGGCTCGCTCCATTCATCCGTTGTTGCAGGAAACATTTGGGACGAGCCCTCGCTATTCTCTATTTGTCCTAGCAGACCTCGATGATGAGTATCTCACAAGCTCGCGATTGCAGAACAAGTTTGAGTGGGTGACTAATACGGAGTACAAGCAAGATAGACTGGCAAAGCGTTACGAATACCGTGGAAAACTTCGCAAGCAAGTTGAGAACGCCTTCTCATTTTTGTCGGCCTACTCAAAGATCCATGCTTTGAACCTCGCTCACGAGGATTTGAAAGCATTAGCAATCGGATTCGCTCGCGGATTCCCTGTTGTGAGCGACGATGCAGGTCTTCGCAAGGTTGCTCAAGCGCATCATATCGAATGTTGGAGTATGGTCAAACTACTGAAAGTGATGCTCGTAGCCGGTCGAATTGACATTGTGTTGATTAGGAAATTATTTGAATACCTTGACTACGAGAATGACCTCCCGATGGCAAAGAAGGAACTTCGCAAGTTGTTCAAGGATTACTTCGGGACAGATTGCTCTGTCTAGGGCAAAGGGACATTGAAAGCAATAGTAAGTACTGGATAGTCTAATTCATAGTGGTACAATAAATGGAGGAAGGTTACTGTCGATCATTCCAGCAACTATATATACTATACGTTAGGTGGGGCAAAAAAGGAGTCGACCATTGTCTCAATGGGAACAGATTATCCAACGCATCGCTGATCCCTAGCATAGACAAAATTGATGATATGACGACTACACTGCCTAGTAGCGAGGAAATATTGCAGGCTATACGAACGTCGGCGAAAGCTCTTGGCCGCCCCCCTTCCCGTCGTGAGTTTAAGAGCCACTCAGGCATGACTGAGTATCAAGTACTCAAGCATTTTCCGAGTTGGCGTGAGGCAGTGCGTGCCGCTGGTCTCGAACCGAACAGCACCAACCAGCCGCTTGATCCTGCTGTCCTTTTGGAAGACTGGGGCGAATATGTGCGGAAGTATCGCAGAATACCGACAAGAAACCAGTATCGAAGTGAAGGCACATATAGTGCTGGCGTATTCGATAGGAAAATAGGCACATGGTCTAGCATTCCTTCCAAGTTCCGTGCTTTTGCCGAAGGGCGTCCCGAGTGGGCTGACGTTGTTGCGCTCTTACCGATTGAGGTAGCCCGCCCTCGATCTGGCGCCGTGTTTTCAATGACCCCAAGTACCACAGTGACCTCGCCATCCATATCTTCACAACATAAAAGACATGCAAAGCTAGACGCTCGCCCAACTTATGGCAATCCGATTGATTTTCGCGGTCTTCGACATGAACCTGTTAATGAGGACGGTGTCGTATTTCTCTTTGGAATGGTTGCGCGAGAGCTTGGGTACCTAGTTGAGGCGGTACAAGCTGGTTTTCCAGATTGCGAGGCAAAGAGACAAGTTGACGCAGGGAAGTGGCAACGCGTCCGCATAGAATTTGAGTTCGAGAGTAAAGCGTTCCGAGATCACGGACATTCTCTAGAAGGATGTGATGTAATCGTGTGTTGGAAGCATAACTGGCCTGATTGTCCCCCTCATCTCGAAGTTGTTGAATTGAGTAACGTTATTAAATATCTTTCTGCGTCTGATGATTGATTGTGTAAGCACGCGCTGCAGGTTGTCCCGGGTCCGCTGGATCCCTGCTTTCGCAGGGATGACAAGCGCGCTGAATGCCGGCTAACATGTGTACTATCTCTTATTCCTAAATTGTTCCCAGAGCCGGCGGAAGCGGCTCTCGTAGATCATCTCGAAGAGCGCGAGCTTGTCGGGGAACAGCTCATGGCACTTATCCCTCACCCTGCTCTGGGCGATCTCGACGTCCACGTCGGGGAAGCGCTCATCGAGAATCATGCGGCAGACCTCGTCAGCCATCCTCCTCAACTCCTCGGCCTTTCGGGCGTCATCGGCGCTCGCGAGAATCCGTTCGACGCTCCGGAACAGTTCCACGTGAGACTCGTCGATGACCGCGCCGCAGCCGCACGTCACCGTCCTCCCGAATTGGAAGATCGTGATATCGTACTGGCGCCCGCAGCGGGGGCAGGTCACTGCCATACGTAATTCAATTATCTATTGTCAGGTTTGAGCCGTTTGAATCGTTCGAACTGTTTGAGCAGTTTCAATGGCTTAAATCTCTTTAATAAAGGGCATAACTCACAGCGCGATGTCTTGCGGCAGAACTCCTTGCCCGCCCGCACGATCAGCGCGTGGAATTCGTTGTACAGCCTCACGCTCTTTGGAATGCTTCCGGCGATGAAGCGTTGCACCTCATGGTATGAGGCATCCTCCGGAACGAGATTGTGCCGGCTGAATATCCGCGCGGTGTATGCGTCCACGACGAAGACCCGCCTGCCGAAGGCGTAGAGCAAGATGCTGTCCGCCGTCTCCGGCCCGATGCCGTGCACCGCGAGGAGCTTCCGGCGGAGTGCGGGGGTCCGCTCACGGGCCATGCGGCGCAGGCTTCCGCCGTACTCGTCGCGGAGAAAGTCCATGAACGCCTTGAGCTTGATGGCCTTCTGATTGAAATACCCCGAGGGCCTGACCAGCCGTGCGAGCGTCCGCCGGGGAGCGCCCGCCAGTCCCTTCACCGAAAGGAGGCGGGCTTTCTTGAGGTTTCTGATGGCCCGTTCGACGTTGCCCCACGCGGTGTTCTGTGTCAGGATAGCCCCCACGATGACCTCGATCGGGGTCTCGCCCGGCCACCAGTGCTGTGGGCCGAATATCCTGAAGAGTTCACGGTACATCTGCAGCATCACGTTCTTGTTTTTTGTCACAGATCGTACCCGAGCTTCTTGAGCCGGAGCTCGTCCTTCTTCCAATCCTTGATGACCTTCACCCTGAGGTCCAGGAATATTTTTTTGCCGAGAAACTCCTCGATATCCCTACGCGCCGCGCTGCCGATCCGCTTGATCATGCTCCCGCCCTTGCCGACCAGGATGCCCTTCTGCGATTCCCGCTCGGCGATGATCGTGGCGCGAACGACGACGATGCCGTCATCCCGTTCCTCCATACCCTCCATCCTCACCGCGGTGCCGTAGGGGATCTCCTGGTGGGTGAAGCTAAAAACCTTTTCCCTGATCATCTCGCCCACCGCGAAGCGCGTCGGCTGGTCGGAGAGGAGGTCGTCGGGGAAGATCTTCTCGCCCTCGGGCAACTGCTCGAGCGTCTTCGCCAGGAGGAGCTCCACGTTCTCTCCGCCAAGGGCCGAGATGGGAATGATCTCTTTAAAGGGCAGGAGCTGCCGGTAGGAATCGATCACGGGGAGAATCTCCTGCCGAGGCACCGTATCCACCTTGTTGATGAGGAGGAACACGGGAGCCTTGCAGTCGCGGAGGAGGGCGATCGCCTCACGGTCCTCATCACTAACGCGCGCGGGTTCCACCATCAAGTACACGAGGTCGGCCTCTCCGAACGAGCGCCTTGCGCCACGCACCATATACCTCCCGAGAAAGTCGCGCGGGGTGTGGAGGCCGGGGGTGTCTATGAACACAATCTGCGCGTCGGCCGTCGTCAGAATTCCGCGTATCGGGTCGCGCGTCGTCTGGGGCTTGGGGGTGACGATGGCAAGTTTCTGCCCCACGAGCCGGTTGAGCAGTGTCGACTTGCCGGTGTTGGGTCTCCCGATGATGGCGACGAAGCCGAATTTCATCTCTTTAAAACCTTAACCGAGGATTTCGCAGATAATCACGATTGTTTCTGCCACGTATTTGCACGGATGCTCACGGATGAAAATACTGTACGCATTAAGAACTTATTATCTGTGATAATCCGTGTCAATCCGTGGCTAAAATTGAATCTGTAGTTTCCTATTTATTGCTGGTGCGCCGTGCGACGTATCTTTCGATCTGCTGGCAGATACCGTGGAGCGCGCGGAGCTCATCGTCGGCAATGCCGCTCCTCCCGAAGATACGCATGAGCGTTCTCATGACGCTCGTGAGCACCTTCCTGCTGCCCTGGTCGCCGTAGCCGATGGAGGCGAGCGCCTTCTCCAGGCGCGCATAGAGTTTCCAGAGCTCGGCCTGTGGGACGAGCGCGGGGGGAGTAGTTGCCTGATCAGAGAGTGCATGCCCGAAGAGTTCGTAGCAGACCACCATCACTGTCTGGGCCACGTTGAGGGAGGGCATACCCCGTGAGGTGGGTATGCTGAGGGCAAGCTGGCAGTGCGCGAGCTCGTCATTGCTCAGCCCCTTATCCTCACGGCCAAAGAGTATCGCGACCTGATTGCGCGTTGTCGCAGCGGCAATCTTCGGTATCGCCGTGCGCAGGGGGATGATCGGCCGCCTGCTCCGCCCCCTTCGCCGCGTGGTCCCGACCACAAAGCCGCAGTCTCTCAAGGCCTCGCTCATGGTTCTACAGACGCGCGCGTTCCGCACTAGCTCTTCGGCGCCCCAGGCCAGGTTGTACACTTCGGGAGTATCGTAAGGGACGGGATTCACCAGAACGAGGCGGCTCACTCCCATATTCTTCATCGCGCGAGCAGCCGAGCCGATGTTGCCGGGATTGCGGATCCCGACAAGGACGATGGAGATGTTGTCCAGCAACGCTTTCATTGTATCTCAGCCGTGGATCATCGCGGATAAAAACCACAATTGGAACAGGATCCACGCAGATGAACGCAGATAAAACTGATTGCACCCTCACCCTCCTGTCTCCCTTCGGGGGGAGAGGGATGGGGTGAGGGGGTATTATAACACTGCCCCATCTGTGTGTATCCTGTTTCAAAAAATGCTTTGTATAAAAAGCCCACCGAAGAACCGGTGTTCGCGATAGGCTGGAGGGTGCGGGAGCCCATCAGCCCTTCTTGGATGTCACCGCGAAGAATGAGGCCGGTTGCTGCCTCACCTTCCGGCTGCCGCACTTCGGGCATTCGGGCCTTTTTTTGTCGTGCGCGCCTATGGTCATCGTCACGCGAAAGGTCTTCGCGCACTTTTCGCACTTGTATTCGTATGTTGGCATGGTCAATCTCCTCCATTGTCATCAATGTGTGGTATTTTAAACTATTTCTATCCGCGATGCAATAGGCGCGGATTTTTCAGGAACGTACGCGAGATTAACAGATCCACAGCGGTGATACACAGGTGAACGCGGGAGAGCGGCTCGCGCTACCATCTCCTGTGCGCGAGGCTCTCGATGGCTGCGGGGAGGTGGTCAATGATGTCGGAGGCGATGAGGGCGCGTTCGCCGAGGAGCAGCGCGGCGCGGTCTCCCGCGTCGCCGTGGACGAACACCCCCGCTCGGGCCGCATCGGGTGCCGACATCCCCTGGCCCCAGAACGAGGCGATGACTCCCGAGAGCACGTCGCCGCTGCCGCCGGAGGCCATGCCGGGGTTGCCGCTCGCGTTGAGGGAGAGACCGCCCGCAGCGGTGGCCACGACCGTCAGGGCCCCCTTGAGGGCGAGTGTGATCCCGTAGTCGCGGGCAAACCCTTCCGCTGCGGCGAGCCTGTCGTTCAGAATAGCGGCGGTATCTCTCTTGAGGAGGCGCGCCATTTCGCCGGGGTGGGGGGTGAGTATGACCTGAGACTCCATCTTCTTGAGGACGCTCGCGTCCTCCGCGAGCGCGTTGAGGCCGTCGGCATCAATGAGCATCGGCGTGCGCAGATTCGCGGCGAGCGTCCTCACCATCTGGACAGTCTCCTGATGCCGCGAGAGCCCCGGGCCTATCACCGCGATGTCGAATCGGTCAGCGACACGGAGAATCTCTTCACCCGCTTCCCTCCCGAGCGTGCCCGCCGCTGTTTCAGGCAACGGAAGGGTCATCGCCTCCGTGAGCTTCACCTCCAAGATGGGGTTGAGGCTGCGGGGCGCCGCAACCGTCACGAGGCCCGAGCCCGCCCGCATGGCGGCCGAGGCCGCGAGGCAGGCGGCGCCGGTCATGCCGGGAGAGCCCGCGACGATGAGGATGCGGCCGTAGTCGCCCTTGTGTGACACGCGTCGGCGCGGGGGAAAAAGATTGTAGAGGTCTTGCTCGACGGTGAGCTCCCCCTCGCCCGGGACGTCGCGGACCGAATCTTCCGGGAGGCCGATGTCTGCCACGCGGATCCGGCCGCTGTGCTCAAGGCCGTCTGCGCGGACCAGGCCGATCTTCGGGAGCCCCATCGTTACCGTGGCCGATGCCCGGACGGCGACACCGCAGGCGCGCCCGCTCGTGGCGTCGAGACCCGAGGGGACGTCTATGGCGACCACCATCTCATGCAGGCCGCAGATGAAGAATATCGCCTCGGCGAAATGCCCGGAGACATTGCCTTTCACCCCGGTCCCCAGGATGCCGTCAATGACGAGGTCAAACGCCCCCGCGCACTCTCTCAGGCCCTCGAGCTCTTCCAGGGTCTCCGCCCTGACCAGATCGGCTCCCGTCTGCTCCAGGCGCTGGAGGTTTTCTCGCGCGTCCCCGGTGATCTCCCTCCTGCCAGAGAGCAGGATCGTTTTTGTCTTTATTCCCTCCGCCTCGAGATGCCTCGCCGCGACGAACGCATCGCCGCCGTTGTTTCCTTTCCCCACGAAGAGGAGAGCCCTCCTGCGCAATCCCCCATCGGCAATCATCGATGCGGCGCAGCGGGCGACTGCCGCGCCCGCCCTCTCCATCAGCTCCATCGAGGGAATCCCGCGCTCGCGAATGGCGATCCGGTCGAGCTCCCTCATCTGTTCAGCCGTGACCAGCTTCATTGTCTATTCCTCACCACGGAGGACACAGAGTAAAGTTTAATATAGCTCGCCGCAGATTTGCGCGGATTAATTCTCACCACAGATGAACACGGATACACACGGATCATTTCTTGTTCGAGAAACCAGAAACGAGAAACTGTTGTTGCCGTTGTAACAATCTCCGTGCTCTCCGTGACTTCTCCGTGCCTCCGTGGTGAAACGTTGAATCACAGTTGGGTCGGTCCCAGTTTGAGCAGATCGAGCATCTCCCGCACTGCCTCTTCCAAGCCGACGAAGATTGCCCGGGAAATGATGCTGTGCCCGATATTCAGCTCCTCCAGGTGGGGAATAACAAGGACGGGACGTACGTTCCCGTACGTCAGGCCGTGGCCCGCGTTGATCCTGAGTCCTTTGCCGGACGCAAATTCACCCATTGAGATGAGCTTGTCGAGCTCGGCCTGTCGCTCAGTCGCCCCTTGCGCGCTGGCGTAGCAGCCGGTGTGGAGCTCGATGAAATCTGCCCCCGTTCCGGCAGCGGCGCTTATCTGATCCTCAACGGGATCTATGAAAATGCTGACCGTGATACCGGCCGCCTTCAGGCGCTTCGCCGCTCCGGTGATCTTGCCACTGTTTCCGGCGGCGTCGAGCCCGCCCTCCGTGGTGACCTCGTCTCTCTTCTCAGGGACAAGGCACACGCTGTCAGGCCTCACCCGCTCGGCGAACGAAATGATCTCCCCGGCGACCGCCATCTCGAGGTTGAGTCGCGTGCGGATCTTTTTCCTGAGCATCTCCACGTCGCGGTCCTGGATGTGCCGTCTGTCCTCGCGCAGGTGTACCGTGATGCCATGGGCACCTGCGAACTCACAAAGCGCCGCGGCGGCGACGGGGTCGGGTTCAACCGTCAGGCGCGCCTGGCGGACGGTCGCGACATGGTCTATGTTTACCCCGAGCTTGATCATAATACCGCTCCTCGAATTGGCTCCTGCCTCCTTGCGTTGGACGCTACTATACTATAATCCGATGAATCCGGCAACGCGGCAGGGAAAGTGGTATCGTGGTCTGAACCTCGAATAACCATGCTCATACTCGCCCTACGTATTCCACCTTTGTTCCATTTCGTAGGTGTCCGTCGCTCGCCTAAAAATACCTCCCGTGACTGAGGCTGTACATAAAAAATAGTTGTCGCTCCACCCGCCATCATCCCTTGGTTTTTCAATCCGGGATGGCTATAATAGGCTTCTCACGAGGCACCTTGAGATGAGAGAGAAGTGGACGTCGAAGATAGGGATCATAATGGCCGTCGCCGGTTCGGCAATCGGCCTGGGCAACTTCCTGCGTTTCCCCTCGCAGGCCGCGCAGAACGGCGGTGGCGCGTTCATGATCCCGTATTTTATTTCCCTCCTCCTCCTCGGCTTACCACTGATGTGGATTGAGTGGGCGATCGGCAGGTACGGCGGTATTTTTGGGCACGGAAGCGCGCCCTTGATTTTCAATCGCCTCTGGCAGCACCGCACGGCGAAATACTTCGGTGCGATAGGCATCTTCGGGCCGGTCGCGATCTTTATCTATTATATATATATCGAGAGCTGGCTCGTTGGCTACTGCGCTTTTTCGCTTACGGGCACCCTGCGCCACCATGCCACGAGGGAGGGAATGCTCGCTTTCCTCCAGCGCTACCAGGGGATAGGGTCGAGCCGCCTCTTTTTGTACTCGTATCTGTTTTTCCTTGTTACTTTCTTCGTCAACTTTGCCGTCATCTATCGGGGTCTGAAGGGCGGTATTGAGACGCTGTGCAACATCGCTCTCCCCATCCTGTTCCTCTTTGCCATCGTCATCGTGGTGCGGGTGCTGACAGTCGGCGCCCCAAACCCGGCCCATCCCGACTGGAACATCTACAACGGCATGGGATTTCTATGGAACCCGGATTTCAGCGCGCTGCTCAACTCCAGGGTGTGGCTCGCCGCCGCGGGGCAGATTTTCTTCACCCTGAGCGTCGGCATCGGGGTCATCATCACCTATGCGAGCTACCTCTCGAAGGGGGACGACATCGTGCTTTCGGGACTCACGGCAAGCTCCCTCAACGAGTTCGCCGAGGTCATCCTCGGCGGCTCGATTGTCATCCCGCTCGCCTTCGCCTTTTTCGGGCACGCCGGGGCGCAGGAGGTCGCGAAGAGCGGGAGCTTCAACATCGGGTTTGTCACGATGCCGCTCATCTTCTCGAACATGTCGCACGGAATGCTATTCGCCTTCCTCTGGTTCTTCCTGCTCTTTCTCGCGGGCCTCACCTCGAGCATTTCACTCCTGGAACCCGCGGTCGCTTTTCTGAAAGACGAGTTCTCCATATCGCGGAAGAAGGCGGTGGTGCTGATCGCCGCGGCGACATTAATCCTCTGCCAGTTCCCGATCTTCTTCCTCGCAAGGGGAGTGATGGATGACATCGACTTCTGGGCGGGGTCGTTCTTCCTCGTGGTATTCGGCATGGTAGAATGCGTGCTTTTCGTGTGGGTTTTTGGCATCCAGAGGGCCTGGGATGAGATACACCACGGGGCGGAGCTCTACGTGCCACGTTTCTACAAGTTCGTTATCAAGTACGTGACTCCGTCATTCCTGATCCTCATCCTCGCGTTCTGGTTCTTCCAGCAGGCGGTGCCGACCTTCCTCCTGAGGGGCGTGCCGCGAGAGAATGTTCCCTATATCATCGCGACGAGGGTGGGGCTGTTTGGCATGTTTGCGGCTATCATGGTGCTGGTACGGAAGGCATACCGCGTAAAATTTGGAGAGTCGAAATGACCTGGAGCGGCTGGTTATTTTTAATCCTTTCCTGGAGCCTGATACTCGGCCTGGTCATCTTTTGTGTCTGGAGAGCTTTGAAGGAGCCGTACAAGGACCTATAGGAAATGGCGCGGCGAGGAAGGGGGGGAGTCCATGGAAGATGAGCGGGAACAATGGTACTATAAAACCTCCGTGCTGGTGATCGCACTCCTGTGCGTCGGCCCCCTCGCGCTGCCACTCCTCTGGTTCAACCCGCGCTTCAGGCTGGCGACAAAGATACTCCTGAGCGCGGCAGTGCTCGTCGCGACCTACTACTCGATCATCCTCATGCGCCAGTCGATCGACAACATTATGACCTACTACCGGCAGATCCAGGAACCGTTCGACGTGCCCGCCCGTGCCGTTGTCACGCCCCGCTGACGCCTCGCGCGCTCCCGCCGCCCTCGGCGTGGTGCACGCGGTGCGGAGCGGATCATCCGAGCTCTTTGCCGATGACGTCGGCGATCTCACGAGCCATCGCTTCGATCGACTTTCTGTTTTCCCCCTCAACCATCACCCGAGCGATGCGCTCGGTGCCCGAGTAGCGTACGAGAACGCGCCCCTCGTCTCCCAGGGAGGCCTGGACCTTTTTGATCCTCTTGACAACCCCGGGCAGATCGTCGAACCGCTTCTTGTGCCTGACCTTGATGTTCACGAGCACCTGGGGATATTTCTTGATCCGCTTCCGGAGGTCGGAGAGCTTCTTCTTTGAGGAGCGCATGATCCGCAGCACCTGGAGGGCGGTGATCATGCCATCGCCGGTCGTGGTGTAGTCCCTGAAGATGATGTGCCCCGATTGCTCGCCCCCCAGGGTTGCATTCTGCCCGAGCATCTTTTCCACGACATAGCGGTCACCCACACGGGTCCTCAGCATTTTGATTCCCGCCTTCTTCATCGCGTGCTCGAGGCCGCAGTTGCTCATCACCGTTGCGACGAGGAGGTTCCCCTTCAGGGCACCGCTCGCCTTCATGTCCAACGCGCATATCCCCATGATAGTATCCCCATCCATGATCTGGCTCTTCTCGTCAACCATGATCGCCCTGTCCGCGTCGCCGTCGAGGCAGATTCCCAGGTCGGCGCGGTGCGCCGCCACCGCCTCGCTGATCACCTCGGGGTGCAGCGAGCCGCAGCCCCGGTTGATGTTTATTCCGTCGGGTTCGGCGTTGAGGACGATGACCTGCGCGCCGAGCTCCGTCAGTATCCTGGGCGCGACCCGGTACGCGGCGCCATTCGCGCAGTCGAGGACTACCTTTAAGCCGTCGAGGACCATCCCCCTGGGGAAGGAGCTCTTGACGAACTCCACGTAGCGGCCCTGCGCGTCGTCAACGCGGTAGGCCTTTCCCACGTCCAGGGCAGTGGGCCGGATGGAATCCAGTTCGCCGGTGGCGATGAGCTGCTCGATCCGGTTCTCCTTGCTGTCCGGGAGCTTGAAGCCGTCGCGGGAGAAGAACTTAATGCCGTTGTCCTCATAGGGATTGTGCGACGCGGAGATCATGATGCCGGCGTCGGCTCTCAGCGATCTCGTGATGAAGGCGGTGCCGGGCGTGGGGAGGGGGCCGATGAGCAGCACGTCAACGCCCATGGAGCAGATGCCCGCCACGAGCGCGTTCTCAAGCATGTATCCCGAGAGGCGCGTGTCCTTGCCGATCACGAACCGGTGCCTGCGGTCGGCGTCCCTGAAGACATACGCCGCCGCTCGTCCGAGCTTCAGCGCCGTTTCCACGGTCATCGGCTCTGTGTTGGCGACTCCCCTCACGCCATCAGTGCCGAACAGTTTCATCGTTGCCTGCATGGTCAAGTCTCGACTCCCTCACACCGCGGGCTGCCGGAGCCGCTCGTTCCCCGGGATGGGGATGGGCTTCTCATCTCGCTTCAGCTGGGCCTTGCGCTCGACTGCTTTCTCACTCCCGACCTCAGGTGGCGGCGTTCTCTTCAACGGGGGGAGCTGCTCGCCATTGATGAGCATGGTGATCTCCTTGCCGTCGAGCACCTCGCGCTCGAGGAGGGCCTGGGCGATCCTGTCCAGCGAGTCCCTGTGGGCGAGGACTATTTCGCGGGCTCTCTGGTAGCACTCGTCGATGATGAGGCGCACCTCGCGGTCGATCTCCTGTGCCGTCTTCTCGCTGTAATCGGCCGACCGCGCGATCTCCTTTCCCAGAAAGATATGCTCCTCCCGCTCGCCGAAGGTCATCGGCCCGAGCCGCTCGCTCATCCCCCATTCGCACACCATCATGTGGGCGATCTTGGTCGCCTGCTTGATGTCGCTCTGGGCGCCCGAGGTGATATCGCTGAATATGATCTCCTCGGCCACGCGGCCCCCCATCATGCCCGCGATCTGGCCGAGCAACTCCTTCTTGCTGTGGTGGTACTTGTCCTTTTCGGGGAGCTGCATCGTGGCGCCGAGGTACGCCATGCCGCGGGGGATGATCGTCACCTTGTGCAGCGGCTCCGTCTCCTCGATCGTGCTGAGCACGAGGGCGTGGCCGGCCTCGTGGTAGGCGGTGATCTTCTTATCCTTCTCGTCCATCACCTTGCTGCGGCGCTCCCGCCCCCAGCGCACCTTGTCGCGGGCCTCCTCGAGGTCCTCCATGTCAACACTCTTTTTGTCCAGGCGCGCCGCGAGCAGCGCCGCCTCGTTGACGAGGTTGGCGAGATCGGCGCCGGAGAACCCCGGCGTCCCGCGCCCGATCACGCCCAGCTCGACATGGTCGTCCAGGGGGACGCCCTGCACGTGCACCTTGAGAATCTCCTCCCTGCCGCGCAGGTCAGGCAGCTCGATGACGATCTGCCGGTCAAACCGCCCCGGCCTGAGGAGGGCGGGGTCGAGGACGTCGGGACGGTTGGTAGCGGCGATGAGGATCACCCCCTCCTGGGTATTGAAACCATCCATCTCGACGAGCAGGGCATTGAGCGTCTGCTCCCGCTCGTCATGCCCGCCGCCCAGGCCGGCACCGCGGTGGCGGCCGACTGCATCAATCTCGTCCACGAAGACAATGCAGGGGGAATTGCGTTTGGCCTGGTCGAAAAGGTCGCGCACGCGTGAGGCGCCCACGCCGACGAACATCTCGACGAACTCGCTGCCGCTGATGGAGAAAAAAGGCACTCCGGCCTCGCCGGCGGTGGCCTTGGCAATCAGTGTTTTGCCGCAGCCCGGAGGGCCTACCAGCAGCAGGCCGCGCGGTATGCGCGCGCCCAGGGCGAGGAATTTCTGCGGGGACTTGAGAAATTCCACTAACTCCTGCAACTCCCCCTTGGATTCGTCGATGCCGGCCACATCGGCAAAGGTAACGGTCGGCTTATCGCCGGAGGCTAAGCGCGCGCGGCTCTTGCCGAAATTGAAAGCCTGCGAATTGGCCCCGCGGGCGGAACGGAATAAAAAGAAAAGCAGGGCGCCGAACAGCACCAGCGGCAGGAAACTGAGCATGAGGTTGCCCCAGTCGATGCCGCCGGTCTTCACCTCGAATTTCATCCCGTCCGGGCCGAGCTTGACCCCGGCGTCCTTAAGGCTGTCCATCAGGTCCTTGGTGCCGCCTGTGTAGGAAGATTTAACAACCGGCTTGTCGTCTTTGAGGCCTATGATAGTATTGCCGTCCTGCTGGATGCTGTTGATCTGTCCGCTCTGGGCACTATCAATAAACGCGTAAAAATCCACTTCCTTGGGTCCCTTGTTGACCGGGAAAAAGCTGAATGCCAGCGCCAGCAATGCTACAAGGATAAGTAGGTAGAGAAGGCTACCCTGCCACCAACGTGCTTTCATTAATTACCTTCATTAAAAATTATTGATGGAATTATAGCAAAAGGAACCCCCGGTGATAAATAAACACACGTATAGGAATAACGGTGCACACTTTTCAATAAGCGAGGGATTGTACGGAAAAGGAAGGGCGCCCACATCGCAAATACCAGGCGGGCGCCCGCAATATCAAGTCCGTGTT